>DASUXB010000169.1:0-10529 GCA_036378195.1 Nitrososphaera sp. | reverse complement strand
GCACCAACGTGGCGGTAACGTAGGTCATCAGCGGCTTTTTGCCGATAAAAATTTCGTTAGATGCCTTCGGCGGTCTGGTTGTGTTGGTGCTAGTAGACAATGGTGCAAATTATTGTGCAAGGTAGCATATAATGTTTGTCGAGCAATTATCTGTTCTCAGACGCCTGCATATTTCTTGAGGATGTTTTCAACGTCCTTCGGATTCTTGGCGATCTCTTTTACCGCCTCTTGGTCCTCCACTTCGTAGCAGTGCAAGAGCCCTAGCTCGTCCTTGTAAAACAAAAAGACCTTGCCATCAAATACGCAGTGGTAGAGCTTTTCCTGCTCCATCTTCTCCGTCTTGAGCTTGATGCCGTCCTCATTGATGACGACGGGATAGTCGTCTGACACAGGCATATCAATCGTGGCGCGCCGTATTTAATTATACACGACTCTTGCCAAAACGTAAAGAACGCGTGACAAAAAGTCTCACTCTCACACGCGCTATTTGACTATGTCACGTTTAACTTGACTGCCTTGAGCACCGACACTTCGCCGTTTTCTGCGCCAAGCATCAGCATGTACTGCCCTGCGGCAAGATCGTTTGCAGGAGTGAACACGAACGAGACCTGCTTTGAGCTGCCTGCCGGAACGGAAACGTTCTGCTCGCTAAAGATGCCGGTCGAGTTGCCAAGGTTGCCATTGTACGTAAACGTGCCTGTGGCAATCATGCTGCCATTGAATGCACCTTGCGCGCTCAAGCCGACCTTGATTTCCGCGCTGTCGCCCTTCTTTACGGTTATCTCCTCCGGCGCAGACACGCTGAACGGGACCTGCGCGTCTGTCTTTATCGTGCCTATTTTGTTCTCACTCCATTCTGTGAACCACAGTTGTCCCTGCGGGCCTATGGAAAACTGGATGGCATTTGCGATGCCGCAGGTCGGCGCGTCTGGTTTGCAACCGCCAAACTTGGCGTTCTGGGTTGGAATCCAGTACTCTGTCAGCGTCTGGGCCTTTGGATCGAACTTGCTTATCCTGTTGGCCGCGTGCTGGTTGAACCAGATGTTGTCGTTGCTGTCGCGCTGCATCCAGTAGGGCCAGCTGACCGCGTCAGAGGGCGTCTGACCTCCAAAGATCTTTGGAGACGGCATGGAAGTGACGTACTTGGTTATTGTCTGGTTTGACGCTCCTATGACGAAAAACAGGCTGGTGCCGTGGTCAGTGACCCACAGGTTGCCTTCTTTGTCGAGGACTGTGCCGACAGGCGAAGTGAGTTCGGCTGGCAGGCTGATTGCAGTCGTCTTGTTTTGAGCAATATCGTACCTGTAGATCTGGCCTTTTTGCTGGTATGCCAGAACTGTCGCCCATACAACGTTTCTTTCGTGATCGACAGCTACTGAGCCAGAGCTTACAATAGTCCTGTCAATTCCTGCAAACGCGTCAAGTGGCAGCTTTATCTCGGTAAAGCCATCGGAAGTGCCGGGCTTCATCTTGGATATGTCTGCATGGAAGAGGGCGGGGGTTCTGACGCCTACCAGGTACATGCCGCCCTTGGAATCAAAGTCAAATGAAATCGGCCCTACGGCCGGGGACTTGAACGAGTCAAACGTCGAGTTTGCCCTGTTGAACCTCCAGAGCAGGTTCGGCTTGTCGTCCGTAAACCACACGTTGCCAGCGTTGTCAACCTTGGTGGCAAATACCATGGAAACCGCTGTAGGGCTTGGAATGGAACGCGCAGGCCACGACGGGATGGGGAATTCCTGGAACTTGCCGTCCGCTAGGGTGTAGCTGCCGAGTGTACCCTGCTTGGTTGACACGTACCACACCCTGTCCTTGTCAACGGCTATGCCGAGCGGAAGTTCGCATTGCGACGGGAGCACCTGCTCGCTTACAAAAGTGTTAGAATTGGCCTTGGCGTTTGGGCCGCAAAACAACTCCTTCTGTGTCGCAATCGTTTGTTGCTGTTCCTGTTGCTGCCTTTCTTCCGGCGTGGGCTCGGCCTTGCCTGCGAGAAAGGTTGCTGAAACGGCTGCGACGGCCACTATGCCAATAATGGCATAAATGATGATCTTCTTGTTTGAAGACCCCTTGCCTGACACGCGGGAAAAACATGCCTGTCCCCATATATCTCTTGTCTGCGTGTACGCGCACTTGGGCAGGGATAAAATATGCGGCGTGCGTATTTTGCACTCTTGACGGCGCCAGAGCGTGAGGCCCAGGCAGGGGCACAGAAGGAGCAAAAAGGTTATCTGGGATACGTGTCAGTGTTGATAGCCGCCGCTCTCTTTGGCTCTGTGTTCACGATCGCCAAGGTGCCGCTTGCAAGCGTCGACCCTCTTGCGCTTTCCGCCGTCGCCTATACAATCGCGGGGCTGACGCTCGTGCCTTTTGCAAAAGCATCATTTCGCCTGCAAGGACGCGAGGCTCGCTACATGATTGCCATCACGGCCTCTGGGGCAGTGGTCGCACCCGTACTTCTCCTGAGCGGCCTGCAGATGACCGCGGCGTCGGACGCCGCCATCCTGTCAAACGGCGAGGTGCTGTTCACGGTAATCCTGTCGTCGCTTTTCTTTGGAGAAAGGCCGCACGGCAAACTCGGCCTTGCCGCAGTTACGCTTGTCATCGTGGGGCTGTTCATGGCGACTACCGACTTGAAGTTCTCTTCCAGCACGATAATCGCGTTCAACGCGGGCAACCTGATGATCCTAGCGTCCATGTTCTTCTGGGCGATTGACAACAATTTCAGCAGAAAGCTGACGACGTTTTCTGACATCAGTCCCGCCAAGATGGCCATGATAAAGTCGCTTGCAGGCGGGCTCGTGCTTCTCGGAGTGGCTGCCGCTACTGGCAGGTGGGGCGCGCTCGGGCAGATAAACGCGCAGCTGTGGCTCATCATAATAGCCCTGTCTGCTTCGGGCTTTGGAGGCGCCCTCTTGTTCTTCCTTGCAGGGATAAAGAGGATAGGCACGATAAAGACGATGACAGTGTTTTCGACGACTCCGATATTTGGGATCACAATAGCGGCAGCCGCGCTTGGCGAGTCGATAAGCATCTTTCAGGCCGTCGCGACGGGCCTGATAATCACAGGAATAATCATAGTCAGCAGGCGCTAGCTAGAGCAGTTTCAGACGCTCCGTGACCTTGTCAACCAAGTCTGCCGGCGCGGGGCCTATCCCAACGCACGTAGCCGTGCCGGGCGGTATCTGCGTGAGGCCGCTGTCCTGCACAAGGACGACCGGCAGCTTTAGGCTCTCTGCGTGGTTCATGACGTCTATGAGCTCATCGAAACTCTGCACCTTTACGACTACCTTGGCCTGTCCCCTTTCAAACCACGAATCGAACCAGTCCGGTTTTTTCTGCTTTGTTCGTTCGGCGGCCATCACAGCGGCGTGCGCCACCTGCGCGGCTATCTTGCCGGTGCCCATGCCCAGGTCTCTTCTGACCACCATGACCTGTTTGAAATCCAAGGCTCCCATAGTTTAATTAATAGCGTGAGAAATACCTTGCTGGCCGTTGTCTCATTTTGATGTCATTGTAGCCGGCGGGAGCATTTCTGGACTGATGGCTGCAAGGGAGGCGGCAAGGGCAGGTGCCTCTGTTGCAGTCCTTGAGGAGGACGCCGAGATAGGGACGCCGGAGCACTGTGGCGGCCTTGTCAGCATGGAGGGAATGAAAAACCTCGGAATAGTGCCCGACGCAAGCGCCATTGAAAACGGCAGAATAAAGCGCGCCAAGATACTCTCACCTTCAAACGGCTTTGAACTTTCAGCCGAGAAGCAAAAGGTGGTGGTGCTTGACAGGCGCGCCCTTGACAAGCAGGTGGCGCTGCAGGCGCAGAGGGCTGGCGCGGACATTCGAGTGAAGTGCTCTGTGCGCTCTTTTTCGCAGGAAAATAAGCAATATGCTGTGAAAACGTCGGAAGGCGACTTTACATCAAACTATTTCGTTGACGCTAGAGGCGTCGCCTCGATAATAGGCAGAAACCGCGACGGCGTGCTCTCGTCTGCGCAGTACGAGGTGTTTGCGCCCTGGATAGAGCGCGACGCAATCGAAGTCGCGTTTGACAGCGAGAAATACCCCGGTTTCTTTGCGTGGGTGATACCGACGGGCGACGGCAGGGGCAAGGTGGGAGTCGCCGGCAAGGGCATAAACGCGGCAAGCGCGTTAAAGTCGTACATGGATGCAAAGGGTGGTCAGCATTCCGTCGTGCGCAAGGTGTACGCGCCGATATGGGTTATGGGCCCGATTGACAATTTTGTATCAGGACGGACTGTAATAGTGGGCGACGCGGCAGGCCAGACCAAGCCCACTACCGCCGGCGGGATATACACTTGCGGCATGGGTGGGCTCTTGGCGGGCCGGGCAATCGCAAGAGCAATCTCGGCAAATGATGACACGCTGAACGAATATCCGAAGGGCTGGTCGGCTATGTTTGGAGAGGAATTTTCCAAGATGCTTATTGCAAGGCGCCTGCTGGAAAGGCTTGACAACAAGGCCCTGGATGATCTGTTTTCCGCAATACCCAAGGACAAGCTGGAAGACGTGTCGTCGACGGGCGACTTTGACTTTCACGCGGCCGCCCTTGCCAAGGTGCTGGACGTGAAAAGCGCGGGCAAGATGGCAAAAGCGCTGCTTGGCAACGAAATCCGCCGGCTGGTCGACGGCTAGATAGATATAAATTCGGATTCGCCTTCTTGAGCGTTATGTCAAAGCAACTGTCCTTGCCGGTCTGCACCTCATGCAGCAGGCCGATAATGCCTAATGATGAATGTGTAAAATTCTACTGCCCGAACTGCGGTTATGTCCTCATGTGGCGCTGCGAGTCCTGCCGCGAATTTGCAAGGCCCTACAAGTGCGTGGGCTGCGGCTTTGAGGGCCCATAGACATGGCGCGCCTTGTGGCGAGGATAAAGCTCCTTCCAGCTGATGCTGACATCAACGTCGACAGCATCGTGGATGGGTTGAAAAAGAGTATCCCGCAAGGGATGGAGCTCAAAGGCCACGCCAAAGAACCGATAGCATTTGGCCTGAACGCAGTCGTCGGCGACTTTATGCTGGACGACGCGGAGGGGCAGATGGACAAGCTCGAAGAGGCCATCCGCGGCGTGCAGGGCGTCGGCGAGATCGAAGTGATGAACATCAGCCGCGCATCGGTCAAGATGAAGTAATAGTAGTAAAACTAATGTTGTTCCCAAAAACGCCGGAGGCTTGTACAGGTTGAAAAAGGCCAAGGCAGGTAGCGACGAATCTCCTCAGGTACAATTGCGGGTGGCCGAGGCCAAGCACCGCGACGTGGGCAAGTGCAGGGCCCGTCTGGACCCGCACTATATGGAGCAGATCGGCGTCCAGCCCGGCGAAGTGATAGAGATAATGGGCAAGCGCACGACTGCCGTCACCGCGTGGCCCGCAGACGACGAAGAAGAGGACACTGACATCATCCGCATCGACGGCCAGACGAGAAAGAACGCAAGCGTCGGCCTGAACGACCTCTTGAACGTGAGAAAGGCCGAGAGCAAGGCTGCAAAGAGCATAACGCTGATGCCAATAGGCGACAGCAACATCACAGTAGACAAGGAATTCTGCGAATTTGTCAAGGGCCGGCTCAAGGGCTTTCCGATGAGCGAGGGCGACGAGATCTCTGTCGTCATTCTCGGCAACTCGATGGATTTCAAGGTGCAAAAGGTGTCGCCAAAGGCAATCGTCCGCGTCGAGCGCCCGACAAAACTTTCGATAATGGCCGAGACGGCGCAGGACCGCAAGCCCCGTGTCACCTACGAGGAGATCGGCGGCATGAAGGAGCAGATAAAGCGCCTGCGCGAGATTGTCGAACTGCCGATGCGCCACCCGGAGGTCTTTGCCCGGCTGGGGATAGAGCCGCACAGCGGCATACTCATGTACGGGCCGCCGGGAACCGGCAAGACTTTGATTGCAAAGGCGCTTGCGTCAGAGTCGGAGGCAAACTTTTTCATAATAAACGGCCCGGAGATAATGAACAAGTACTACGGCGAGACTGAGGCGCGCCTGCGCGACATATTCAAGGAGGCCAAAGAGTCCTCGCCTTCCATCATATTCATCGACGAGATTGACGCAATAGCGCCCAAGAGGGAGGAGGCGTTTGGCGACGTGGAAAAGCGCGTCGTGGCGCAGCTACTTGCACTCATGGACGGGATGCAAGAGCGCGGCCAGGTCATAGTCCTTGGGGCAACGAACCGCCCTGAGAGTCTCGACCCCGCACTTAGGCGCCCTGGCCGGTTCGACAGGGAGATAGAGATAGGCGTGCCAAACGCGGAAGGGCGACTTGAGATACTGCAGATACACACGCGTGGAATGCCCCTTGACGACGGCATCAACCTGCAAGAGCTTGCGTCAGAGCTCCACGGCTACACGGGCGCCGACATCAAGGCGCTCTGCAGAGAGGCCGCAATGAAGGCCCTTCGGCGCTACCTGCCGGAAATAGACCTTGAAGGCGACAAGATATCGCCGGAAGTGCTTGAGCAGATGGTGATTACAACGAGGGACTTTCGCGACGGCATCAAGGAAATCGTGCCTACCGCCATGAGGGAGTTTTACGTTGAAGTGGCGAGGGTCAAGTGGAACGAGGTCGGTGGCCTGTACGACGCCAAGAGGGTGCTGCACGACAACCTCATCACCTCGATAAAAGAGCCGGATAGCTTTTCCAAGATGGGTATAAAACCGCCAAAGGGCGCGCTGCTCTACGGTCCGTCCGGGACTGGCAAGACTCTTATCGCCAAGGCGCTTGCGACAGAGAGCAACGCCAACATCATAATAGTCAGAGGCCCGGAAGTCCTGTCAAAGTGGGTCGGCGAGTCGGAAAAGGCGATACGCGAGATATTTAGAAAAGCCAAGACATCTTCGCCTTGCATCGTAGTGTTTGACGAGCTGGACTCGCTTGCGAGGCCGCGGGGCCAGAGCGAGGACGGCGCCGGAAACGAGCGCGTGGTCAGCCAGATACTGACAGAGATGGACGACGCCGGCAACTCGGGAGTCATAATAGTCGGGATAACAAACAGGCCAGACCTCATCGACCCATCGCTCCTTAGGCCCGGCAGGTTGGACCTCATCGTATACATCGGCCAGCCGGACGAAAAGGCACGGTTTGAGATACTAAAGATAATAACGCAGTCGATGCCCCTTGAAGGTGACGTCGACTTGGCAAGCATCGCGCAGACGACCAAGAATTTCAGCGGGGCAGATCTCTTTGCACTCTGCCGCGAAGCGGCGGTGAGCGCAATGCAGAGAAAATCCGCAAACATTTCAAACGCCGACTTTATGCAGGCATTGAGGGCGGCAAGGCCGTCCATAACCAAGGAGGTCGAGGAGTGGTACGAGTCGATGAAAAAGAACCTTACCTATGCCATGCCAAAGCCAATCGACAAGAGCTTTTACGGATGATTAAAGCCAATACACATACACACTTCTTTCTTTAGTCGCTTCTTTTGAGCAGGTTGAACAGCAAGACAAGCCTTTCCCGTCACCTACTATCGTGATTTTGTGTTTGCGCTCATGTTTGTAACTGTTTAAAATTCCCTGCCCCTATTAACACCATGTCAGGCACAAAGGGAAGGTATGATTGTACCGCCTGCGGCATATCGTTTCCTACTCATGAGGCTCTGGTAAAGCATAATGTGGATATCCATGGTGCCACCATAGGTACTCAACTGAGGCAGAGCGAAGAAATACAGAAACAACGAGAGCAGGAATAGAGACTAGAAGCCCACCTCTGTACATGTTCGCACTCGTCGCTTATTCGACTTTCTTCCTCTGAACATACTTTTTTATAAGCTGGCTGGAATCACGTATTTGATGCCTTCTGGACCGTGTTCCTCAAGCTGCTTGGCCTTGAATGGATTGACGTATCCGCCCAATCCGGCGATTATGGAAGGTCATTACTTGTCTATCTATCAGTTATTATCTCGTGTAAAAAAAGGCTCTTACGGTGACACTCTATG
This sequence comes from Nitrososphaera sp., assembly GCA_036378195.1. Lineage (GTDB taxonomy): Archaea > Thermoproteota > Nitrososphaeria > Nitrososphaerales > Nitrososphaeraceae > Nitrososphaera. The sequence continues at coordinate 2,581 of DASUXB010000169.1, read as the reverse complement.
AAGTATCCATTAAGGAACCTAATTTACGAAAAGGTCCGGCAGGCCGGCAACATGACGGACGCCGACCTGATGAACGCGCTGTCAAAGGAAGGCGTGACCATGGCCGACGCCGAGTTTAACAAGATCCTGCTGGACCTAGAGATCTATGGCCTCATCAGGGTCGCCTGGGTCACAAAGGAAAAGCGTAGGATAGAGCTCGTCGCCGATTCTGGAACAGCAAGTTAGAACGGCAGCTTGTAGTAAAAGAGCGCGTCAAACGCAATCGCTAGGAATATCACCAGTAGGTACGGTGCCGTGACCTTGTAGGCTTTCCATGCGAACTGCGGCGTGGGGTTCTTGGTCAGCTTGTAGTGGTAGATGAGCATGAGCGAGCCCGAGACGGCCGCGACTATGGTATACAGCAGGCCGAGGCCGAAAAAGTAGAGTGCGATGGAATAGGGGAGGAGTATGGCCGTGTTTGCAAGGATGTAGCTTGCGGTTCTCTGGTTGCCGATGAGGACAGGAAGCATCGGGACGCGGACTGATGCATACTCTTCGCGCGCCCGTATCGCAAGGCACCAGAAATGAGGCGGAGTCCACATGAACACCAGCCAGCCCACGAGAAAACCGAGCACGTCCATGGACCCTGTCACCGTTGCCCAGCCGGCCATTGACGCCGCGCTTCCGGCAAAGCCTCCTATCACGATGTTCCAAGGGTTGTTGCGCTTTAGCCACGCTGTGTATATTATGACGTAAAAGAATATGCCAAGGGCAATCATGCCCGTCGCCATCGGGTTGAGGGTGAACCATGCGATGACCACAGACAGCACGCTCACGCCAAGGCCGTACGCAAGGACGCTCTTTGCCGACAGCCTGCCGGCAGGAATCGGCCTCTTGGCCGTCCTCTCCATTATCTTGTCGATGTCGCGGTCGTAATAGTGGTTCAGGGCACTTGCGCCCATTGACGCCAGCGCGCCGGCTAGCGTGAGAAAGCCAAGCTTGAACCAGTCAATGTCCCACGCCACGTTTGGCGTTGCGTCAAAGCGGGTAGCGGCAAGGTAAGATGTGACTGCCGTAATTACCAAGAGGACTACTATTCTTGGTTTTGAAACTTCGACAAAGTCGCGTGCAGTCACGCTATGAGCCTCAAAATCAGTAGCGCTGGCTTGCATTTAATTGATTCGGATATGTATGTGGCAGTCAAACGATGAAGCGCTTTAGGTTTGACACCTGCAGCCTGAAAAACGTCATGACCTTGCGCTTTAATATGGCGTGCTCGGCGTCCGAGAGTCCGCACCCGCACTTGCTGCCGCTCTTGTTGTCCATGCTGTGCGCCTCTGCCACTGCGTACACCTTGGCTATCTTGTCCCTTGCTTGGGAAAAGTCGTACATGTCCTCGTCAACCCTGTGGGCGTGCTCTAGCATGTCCAGTAGGTTCACGGTCGTGAGCCAGGCATCTGCGACAGTGTCGCCTTCGCCCACGTCAAAGACATCTGCTATGGACAAGTGTCAGCAAGTCCTGCAAAACGCCGACATTAAGGCGGGTGGTCAATAATTTTAGAGGTGCAGAAAAGATTAATTATGCCAGAAATGCCCACCATAGTCAAACATGACTGACTGGGACCTGCTGACACCCGGTATTGGTCTTACGTCCATCGGCATTGTTGGCGTAGGCATTTCTCTTGCAGGCATTGCCAAGACTTTCATCGACGGCATGCACGCAGTCTCCCTCCTTACCATGTTTATCGGGATGATATTTCTCGCTTCAGGACTTTTCAAGGACGGCTTTCCGTCGACCGGCAGGGCCAAGTCCGCGACGTTCATCACGCTTGGCTTTCTCGTGACCTTTGGAGTCGCAGCTGCGGTGACAGTGAGCGTCCAGGTCCCAACCATCTTTACGTATATCGGCCTCATGGCCATAATTGGGATACCCGGGGCGGTACTTGCAGTAACTTCTTTCCGAAAGCCCCAGTATGTCAAGGCGATGGGCGTAATATTCATTGCAGGAGCCGCAGTAGGTGGCATTACGTTCTACGCGTTTGGCCTCGTGACACCCAAGGCTCCTCAGCCTGCCACAGAACAGCCGACCGCTCCTCCAGCAGCGCCGGCTGCCCCTAAAAACATTGTCAAGGCATCTATCCTTGCAGGCGCCTCTGCGCAGGGCAACCCCTCGTACGGTCCGAATCCTGTGACTGTCGCCAAGGGAGATGGTGTAGAGTGGACCAACAACGACAACGCGGTGCATACCGTGACCAGCAAGGCAGACAATGGCAAGACCTTTGACTCTAAAGTCTTGGCCGCCGGCAAGACCTACCTGCTTAACACTGCCACCTTGAAGGAAGGTGATTATGAATACTATTGTCAGGTGCACCCGTTCATGGATGGTATGCTAAAGGTTGGCGCGGCCGGCACTTCCAGCGCAGGTGGCAACGCCACTTCAAGCGGAAACGCTACTTCGGGTGGGACAAACGCCACTGGCGCTGCTGGCGCTAATGCTACTACCAACAACAATGCTACGGCGCCAAGTGGAGCAAATGCCACTGGAGCAACAACTGCAAACGGGACAAACGCCACCGGTTCTGCGCCGGGTGCGACCTCTGGA
>DASUXB010000168.1:0-5536 GCA_036378195.1 Nitrososphaera sp. | reverse complement strand
ACTACCCTGTCCTCTCTAAAATGACTTTGGGAACGGGCATCTGTTTGAAGAAACGAGATCGCCGGGACAATGCAAACCGGTTATGAAAAACTACAGGACAAAATGCGAATTTTTGCTTTATGATAATAAACGTCTTGTAGGAGACGCGATTTTCACAAAGTACAAGGTGCAAACGCATTTTGCGGCAACAGGTGCAAAATAATGCAGAGGCTGGCTGCGACAGATACTTTTCGCATTCTCATAGAACGTGCGTACGTTAGCTTGCTCTAACAATTCAGAACATTGAAACCGATTCACTTTAAATTGGCAGCTGCGCACATGACTCTGAAAAATGTCATACGGCGGAAGAAGCAATTACGGTGGAGGTAGAGGTTACGGCGGAGGAAGAGGTTTTGGAGGCGACCGGGGATTTGGTGGCCCAAAACCGGTTGAAACCGGCAAGGAATACGACGTGCAAATCTCAGAGATCAGCAGGCAGGGCGACGGAATCGCAAGGATACAGGGTTTTGTCATCTTTGTCAAGGGCGGCAAGGTAGGACAGAAGGCCAAGGTAAGGGTCACCAACGTCGGTGCGAGGTTTGCGACGGCAGAAATCGTGAACGAAGGGCAGCAACAGGCATCGTCGTCACCATCATCATCGCCGCCGGCTGCTAGCACGGAGGAAAAACAAAAAGACGTTGCGCAGGCTGGCGAGGAACCGCAAAGCTAGAGAACGAAACGGCCAGCTGGCGACCTCGGACAGATTTTGCGCGTGGTCGCTGGCAGGTCCGGCCTGGCTCTTGCCGTTACACTGAAACATCGTGTTTGTGGCTTTGCTGACCGAGAAGAAATAGCAAGACGCGGAGTAGACCGGGGTTAGACAATCGGTGCGCACGCCTAGACACGGATCTGGAGTATAAAGGCGTACTTCGGGCCTACCCCGCGATCTAACTTCTGCAATAGCCGAATATTTGTCTATCCCGGAGGGTTGCAAGAGTACATGCAGGTCAATCTATTACGATGAAAAGGCAGATGCTATCTTTTTGCGCACCTTTTCGACCACCTTGGCTTGGTCGTACGGTTGCACGAGGCCGACTAGCACCGTGGTATCGTCATTCACTGGGAAGAACATCCCATCCACGAACTCATGGTGCACCAGCAGAAAACCTACCTTGCCAAACAGCCTTTCGTTTGTGCGCGTGATGCCCACCACGGTGGAGGTCTGCTCAGCAAGCAGCCGGGTATCCTCCTCCTTTATCTGGGGCACATTCATCTTGACGTGCATCCCTGCGACCTTTTTTGAAAGCACAAAAGTCGCCACTATGCTCCCATCGAGGTCCGCAATCTCGGCGCACAGTTGGTCGTATTTCACTGCAGGAACGGCTACGGGCAGGTGAATTAAAAATGTTAAAGCCCTGCCTGCAGGGTAGTGGAGGGACCGCTGTCAGGCGGCCCTCCCAAACCGCAGTTCCACGCTGCCGTTCCCGGCTACATTTACTTTGTAAAACTCGCTTTCGGAAATCGGAATAGAGTCGATAACCACGCTGCCGCAGGTGGGGCACTTTGGAAAATCGTCGTCGGCGATAAAGTATGTCGCGCACCAGTAGCACGATGGGCACAATACAAAATTGGCCTTCCGGACCTTGTCGTCGTACTCTCGAAATTGTTGTGATGTTACAATTGCGCCATCCCTCCTCTGCTTCTTATGTCAGGAGGTCCATCGCCATGCGCAGCTCGGCGATTTCCTTTTCTACGACTCTTCTGTCGGTATCGTCGCTAGCGTATTTTAACAGAGTCTCGCAGGCTTGCAGTTGGGCAAGTATTATGTCCTTCTTGTCAAGGCACAGGGCGTGGTAGGGGTCTGCGAAATTGTACGTGACTTTTCTTCCAACATCGTTGCAGCCGCATGTTCTGGCTATAATCACCTGCGCCACCTCAGAATCTGCAATGTTCATGAGGTAAAAATGACGTTTATCAGATAAATGTCGTTCTGAAAGAATTTTAGTAATACTAAATCTGTTAACAGGTTCTAAACATGATGCTGCAAGGCTCGGCAGTCCGGTAAATTCTCTTCATTTTTCTGCCTACGCAGGCAGATAATAGGGGGACTGTACACTTCGTCATCACCCTGCAACGCCAACATGATGGAAAAAGCGGTGTAAAAATCTTATTCAACCACGTGGACGCTGTGGAAGCTGGACTTGCACTTGGGGCAATGCGCGTGCACGCTCATGCACTCGATGCAAAAGTCGGCCGCCGCTAGAAACTCGGATTCATTGCCGCGGTAAAAGCAGTGCTCGCAAAAGCGCTTGGCCAACCTTGCCTCGGAGGAGGCTACCATGCATTTAACCTTTTAGACAATGCACTATTAAACCTTCTTGCCGCGCCTTGGTTTTTCCTTCAAAAGAGCTGCCACTTTATCCCTTATTTTTGCCGAGTTTGCCTTTGGCGAGGCAGAGACGCACAGGATGCCGTCGCCAAGCGGGAAGGTGAGCAGCGTGACCTTGTCGTGCTCGGTTATTCCGTAGCGGAAGGCACCGAGCTTGTCCGCGTACTGCTTGAGCGTCACGACGGTGGAGAGTGACTGTATGTACATCTGCTGCTCGGCAGGGCCGTTTAGTAGCGGATGTATCCCTTGCTGGAAGCCGCCCTCGATGACCTCGCCGTTTGCGTTGACGATGCCGGCAAAGCGTATGTTCCGGTCTAGCTTGATAACCCTCTCGCAGAGGTTACGTTGCATGGGCAAGAGAAGCCGGCGGGGCTATAAATCGTTTACACGGCAAGGCGCGTTTCAATGGCGTGCCCTTCTTTGATGTGCGCCGAGTAGTGTATGTGCACGAGCTCGTTGATGTCCGTGTCGGTGAAATACTTGACAGAGTATCTTGCGAGGATCATCTTGCAATCGGCGCAGTACACCTCCTTGAACCTCGGCTCGTTCTCTTCCCCCTCCACCGCCGCGCTCACCGCACCAGAAAAGTATCGTGCTTGTTCTGCGAAAAGCGCATCTTGGATGCCTTGTAATAGATGACCTCGCCGCGCCTTTCGATGACTGCTACCACCGCCTCCTTGCCCATCTTTTCAATCTGCTCGATGGCGCTTGCAAAGCCCCTTGCAGTCACATTTGCGCCTTCGTTTATCCCAAAGACCACATACTTTGCCGGCTTTTTCTCGTATTCGCCTCTTTCATAGACGCGAAAGTCGTCGCCAAAGCCAAAACCCTCCTTTGCAACGTATCCCCGGCTACGGAGGTCGCGGTAGACCAGAAACCGTGTCATGATGTTCCGGTCATGCTTTAGCAGGTGTTCAAAGAGCGAGTCGAAAGTGATGTCTTTTTTGCCGGCAAACGTCAGGCGCTTTGCCTGCAGGAGGTACAGCGCCTCGTACGGTTTTAGCACGTATTCCTGCCCCTCGCGCTCGCCAAAGCCCCGGGTGCGAAGCTCGTCCTGCGACCTCGTCTCTACTATCAGCACCTTGCCTCCTCCTGCGAGCCTTGCCTCCGCTGTCGGCTGCACCTCTTCAGCCTGTTGCTGCTGTTTTTCAGCGAACGGCTGCTGCGGCTGAGGAGATGACATAACGATTAAATCACAGCAGACTTCCACATTTAAGCATTCAAATTTAGTGCATAGATATGAAGGGAGTAAATTATCGTGAGACGCGCGGGATGCCTTACGTTAGGCGCGAATACATCGCCGGCAAGCCACAGATCAAGATAGCAAGGTTTGCGTCCGGCCAGGCAAGCCAGGATTATGATTACAAGCTGGAGCTCATCGTGACTGAAAAGATCCAGATAAGGCACAACGCCCTTGAGGCTGCGAGACTGGCAGCGAATAAGAGGATGGCGACTGCAGGCGAGATGAGCTTTTTCTCGATGCTTCGGGTCTACCCCCACGTCATACTCAGGGAGAACAAGATGATCGCAACGGCAGGTGCAGACCGTCTCCAGGAGGGTATGCGCCGCGCCTTTGGCAAGGCAACAGGTCTTGCGGCCAGGGTAAAGCCCGACCAGGTCATATTCGAGGCTTATGTCACTGCGACAAACCTTCCGCTTGCAAAGGAAGGCTTCAAGGTCGCGTCAAGCAAGCTCGGATGCCCGACCTACACGCGCGTCACTGCGCTAAAGCCGCAGGTCGCAAAGGTAGAGGAATAAAAAAACTCCTCTTCTCTTTTATTATAATTTTCCAGTCAGCGCTTTTATGCTGTCAGAGTTGCAGGCGCTCCCTTTTCCACCCGTCGCCTTGCATATCAACGCGGTGATGTTGTTGATTTCTGCGTTGATGGCCTTGCCGATTGCAGAGTTGAGGTTGCCAAGTTCCGCCCTGACCTTTTCGTGCGTCATGTTCTGGATAAGTTCTGGGCTGTAGCCGGCGCCTACCTGCATGTACTGGCCGTCGACTAGCAAAAACGGGATCATCTGGTCAGGGTTATACATATCAAGGATTTCATAGTCCTTGTCGTCAAGCTCTTGCAGCGGCTCAAAGTTGCGGTCAGCAGTCTCTTTTCCGGCAAACTCGACCGTATCGCTTTGGTACTTTGCCCTTGCAAGGTTGAACGTTGGTACGTTAAGGTACTTTTCGTCGTGGCCGGCGCTCTTGTCCTCCACCACGCCCTCCCATTTCCCAAAGCGCTCTAGCGCCTTGACTATGGCCCAGCGCTCTGCCGCGCAGAATGGGCAAAAGCCTGCGCCCATGAAATACACCAGCGATTTTCCGCCCGGCCTTTTCAGCGGCTGATCTGTCACGTGCATGAACTTGCCAAGGACCCTCTTTGGGACGAAACTCACGCCTGGTTTGCGGCGCTCCTATTTTATTAAGTGTTTTGAGGATTTTCGTTCTAGCATCTCTTTTCGGAAAAGTAAATAATCTCCTGCCATTTAGCTGTCCCATCAGTTGGCGCTCAGAACCCTTACCGATCTCGACGACAAAAGGTTCGACGGAAAAAAGGTGTTTGTCAGAGTCGATTTCAACGTCAGTGTGAGCAACGGGACCGTGGGCGAGGACTACCGCATCCGAATGACGATTCCCACAATAGAATACCTCACAAAGAGAGGTGCAAAGGTGGTCCTTGCGTCGCACCTTGGACGGCCCGACGGCCGCGACGACGACTATACGCTTGCGCCGGTGGCAAAGCGCCTGTCAGAGATAGTCGGCAGCAGGTCGAGTATGAAGGTCAGGTTTGCACACGACTGCGTCGGCCCGGCGGTCGAAAGCGAGATTGACAAGATGAACAACGGCGACATATTGCTCCTCGAAAACCTGCGCTTTTACAAGGAGGAGGAGGCCAACGATCCGGAATTCTCAAAGAAACTTGCAGGCATCGCGGACGTCTACGTGAACGACGCGTTCAGCACGTCGCACAGAAAGCACGCCTCCACGTACGGCATGGCCAAGCTTGTCGACGCGCGGCTTGCCGGCTTTAACCTCAGAAAGGAAGTCGAATACTTGTCGATGATGAAGGACAACCCGATAAAGCCGTTCAAGGTCGTAGTCGGAGGGGTCAAGATAAAGGACAAGATAGGCGCTCTGGAGCACCTTCTTCTCAAAGCTGACAAGGTGATAAT
>DASUXB010000167.1:0-18076 GCA_036378195.1 Nitrososphaera sp. | reverse complement strand
TGGCTGGTATTCTGGGTACTCATCATATTCTCGCTCGTGGGGCTCCCGCTCCTCTTCGTGGTACTATTCTACGTGCCCCTGCCGCCGGTCAACAACGCGCCTCTGACCCCGTACCTGTTCCTGACTATGGTCGTTGACCCGACGCGCACCATCCCGATAGTAAAGTACATGATCCACACGGACCTGTTCCGCGTGGCGGCGTTCCCAGGCTTTAGCTACGCGGCGCTCTTTGCTGCGGTGACCATCTTTGTGGAGCGCAAGTTCCTGGCAAAGATGCAGCTAAGGTACGGACCGCTCTACGTGGGCAAGATAGAGGGCATCCTGCAGTTGCTGGCCGACGGCCTAAAACTGATTTCAAAGGAGATCATTGTACCCTCCGGCGCCGACAAGCCGATATTCTGGGCCGCGCCAATAGCGTTTGTCTCGACTGCGGCGGCAGTCACCGCGCTCATCCCCGTGGCGCCCGGCTGGGTAGTGGCAAACATCGACGTGGGCCTGCTTGCAGTCTTTGCGATACTCGGGTTCTTCCCGCTCATAGCGCTTCTGTTCTCGTGGGCGTCAAACAGCAAGTACCCATTCATCGGCGGCCTGCGCGCGCTCCACCAGATAATCGCGTTTGAAATCCCGTTCATAATATCCGCGCTGTCGGTGGTCATACTGGCCGGCACGCTCAACCTGACAGGAATAGTCAACGCCCAGATCTCGTCGTACTGGTACGTCTTTTTCCTGCCCATAAGCGCATTCGTGTTCTACCTGTCGTCGCTGGCAGAGCTTGAAAGAATTCCCTTCGACCTGCCGGAGGCAGAGTCTGAAATCGTCGCAGGCTGGATCACAGAGACTTCGGGCATGATATACGGCCTCATCCAGCTAGGCTCGTACGTAAAGACGTACGCGCTGGCGGCGCTGTTTGTAGTATTGTTCCTTGGAGGATGGGCAGGCCCTGTGATATTCCCGCAAGAGATAATCCCAGGCTACACCGGCGACAAGATATACAACCCGCAGACGCTTTCGGCCATCGTCTGGTTCACGCTAAAGACCTTTGGCATGATAATGCTAATGCTGCTCCCTAGAGGCATCAGCCCCAGAATCAGGATAGACATCTTGCTTCACACCGGCTGGTACAAGCTGATCGTGCTTTCGTTCATCAACATGTTCGTCGCCCTTGCACTAATATATGGCGGCATACTTGGTCCGGGAGGGCTCCTGGTAAGATGAGTGGAACTGCATCCGGGTTTATCAAGGCAATCGAGTCTGGGTCCAAGCACCTTGTGATAAGGCGCTTTACGTTCCGCTATCCCGAGCAAAAGCTCCGCTTTGTGGGCGACGGCTACCAGTTTGATCCAAAGCGCGGCGTCGGCATTGCGGGATACAGGGGCCGGCACATCCTGCTCCATGACAAGTGCACCGGCTGCCAGCTGTGCGCCATTGCGTGCGAGGGCATCGCCGAGGCAATCGGCATGGTCAAGGTTGACGAGAACTGGAAACAAAACAAGAAGTCCATCATGCCGCAGATTGACTATGGCAAGTGCGTGTTCTGCGGGCTGTGCGTCGACGCGTGCCCGTTTTACGCTCTATTCATGACAAACGACTACGAGCTTTCCGGCTTTACCAAAGAGCACCTGATATACACGCCGCAGCAGCTTGAAGTCAAGCCGAAATACCAAGGCGACGTCGAGATTAGGATAACTGACAGGGGTGCCTCGCATGGTTGACCCTGTATTCGTAGGAGTGGCGGTGCTCACCGTCGGCTCTGCCATAATCGCGCTAGAGACTCGCGAGCTCATCTATGGCGCAATCGGCCTTGCGATTTCCATGCTCGGCATCGCCGGCTTTTTCCTGCTGTTGGACGCGCCGTTCGTGGCCATGTTCCAGATCGCCGTATATGTCGGCGCTGTCGCGGTGCTCTTGATATTCACAGTCATGCTCGTCAGGACGCAGGCGTTGTTTACCACAAAGGAGGACAAGGGGCGAAAAGCGGGCGGCATTGTGCTGATGCTGTTCATAATGGCCGGCCTTGGCACGCTGCTCTTGGTCTCCGGCCTGAACAGCACCAACAGCTTTACCGCGCCAGCGGTCGACTTTGTACAGATTGGCGAGCAGATGCTTACGTACTATTCGCCGGTCCTAATAGTCCTCGGGCTCGTGCTTGCAGGTTCTGTAATAGCGGCGCTTGCGCTTGCGCGCAGAGAAGACGTGGAAAAGAAAGAAGAGGAGCAACAAAATGAGCGAATTGATTGATTTCCTGATAGTGTCCGTCGCGCTCGTGGCCGTGGGCATATACGGCATCGTGGTCAAGCGCAACGCGATAAGGATGCTGATTTCGATAGAGATAATCGCCAATGCGGCAAACCTTGTGCTGGTCGCGTTTTCAAGGTCGACGGGCAACGTCCAGGGGCAGGTCTTTGCGTTGTTTTCAATCGCAATCGCGGCGGCCGAAGTCGCAATCGGTCTTGGCCTTGTGATTGTCGCGTACCGCCTCTACAAGGAAATAGACGTCGCAGAATTCAGGAGTATGCGAGGATAGAGAAGGGGCATGGCAGAGTCATATTTCCTGTTGGCAGCGACCTTCATACCCCTCCTACTGGCGCCAGTCGCGTACGTCATCGGCAGGCGCGCGGGGTCCACGGCCGTCACGTGGTTCTCGTTTGGCGCGCTTGCAGTGTCTACTGGCCTGCTCTTCATACCGACGATGCTCTTGCACGGCGGCATGACCTCGTATTCTGAGACGTACAAGTGGGGGCAGTTTGGCGACTTTGGCCTAAAGCTTGATGGGCTTGCGTTGCCGTTTGCGCTGATAATCTATGTGCTGTGCACCGTTCTTGCGCTCTATTCAAAGCCGTACATGATCCACAAGATAATGGAAGACATGCCCGGCCACGGCAAGACGGAAGGCTCCTCTTCCTCTTCTTCTCCTTCGTCACACGAAAGCCACGGCCACAGCGGGACACTCGCACTCCTCAGCCCGGAGCAAAAGCATTACGTGAACAGCCAGATGGGCCTCTACTTTGGGCTCTACCTTGCGTTCTCTATGGGTATGCTTGGCACGGTCCTTGCGACCAACGTGATAGAGTTCTATGTGTTCTTTGAACTGATGCTCGTCCCGTCGTTCTTCTTGGTCGCCTTTTACGGCTATGGCGCAAGGCGCAGAATAGCCCTGATGTTCTTCTTCTGGACCCACGTGGGAGCAGTAGTCCTGCTGTTGAGCCTGCTTGCGATGGGCTTTTTCGCAGGCGGATACGACTATGCCACGATAAAGGCAAACGCCGTGCACATTCCGCAGCAGTGGCTTGCGCTAATCGTGTTTGGGCTCGTGGCCGGTCTTGGTGTAAAGCTAGCCGCGTTCCTGCTCCACATCTGGCTCCCGTATGCCCACGCCGAAGCGCCCACTCCAGTGTCCGCGCTGCTTTCGCCGGCGATGATCGGCATAGGAGCCTACGGCCTTCTCAGGCTGTGGTTGGAGCTGCTCACCGGCAGTTACGAGCAATACAGCCTCTACATCAACATGTGGGGCCTTGCCACCATGATATACGGAGGCGCCATGGCGCTGATGCAGGACGACATCAAGAAGGTTCTCGCTTATTCGTCGATCAGCCAGATGGGCTACATACTGTTCGGCCTCGGATCAGAGAGCATACTGGGCATCTCTGGCGCGACCATGCTCTATGTGACACACGGCCTCGGCAAAGCCGTGCTCTTCATGATGGCCGGCTCTATCATCCTGCAGACGGGAACCAGGAGCATGTCAAAGCTCGGCGGCCTTGCAGGCAAGATGCCGTACACGGCAGTCATTGCGTTCATTGGCGCGCTCACAATCATGGGCGTCCCGCCGACAAGCGGCTTTATGGCCGAGTGGACCATGTTCAACGGCGCGCTGCAGACTGCGGCCCACAACGGCGACTGGTTCCGCGCGGCGATGTTTGGCTTTGGCATCATGGCGACGATACTGACCTCTGCATACATCCTGTGGATGCTAAAGCGCGTCTTCTTTGGCAAGATACCGGAGGAGTTGGCGCACGTCAAGGAAGCAAGCCCCTACATCACAGTCACAATGCTGGTCTTTGCAGCACTTTCGCTCACGATAGGCATACTGCCTGACCTGTTCCTCAACCCGATAACCGGCTATGTGCAGGGCATGTTTGCCGGACACGAAAATGTGCTCCCGTTGCCCCAGCATGCCGCCATTGCACCGGTCTCACTAGGGCACGAGGCTGACGGCGTCTCTGTGCATGAAGGAGTCTCTGCGCAGGCTAGTAGTAATGGAGGCGGGACCTGATAATGGTGGAAACGTTTGCTGATTCAATCAACGTCTGGCTGATCTGGATGCTCCCGTTTGCAGGAGCTGCCATCATCCCTGCAATCGCCAAGGGGAGCAAAAATGCCCGCAACTATATCGCCGTCGGGTTCGCGCTTGCAAGCGCGATATCCGCCGCGACCCTGATACCTCTAGCGCTTGCCGGCCATGAAGTGCACAGCCAGGTCACCTGGATCTCGGCACTCGGCCTGAAGGCAGGCGTCCTTGCTGATCCGCTTGCCATAGTCATGACCAACATCGTGGCATGGATAGCGTTTCTGATATTCGTGTATTCACTGGGCTACATGCACGGCGACAAGGACCTCACCAGGTACTGGTTCTTTATGCTGTTCTTCATAGGCTCGATGCAGCTTATTGTGATATCTGACAACCTGCTCATGGTCTTCTTTGGTTGGGAGGGAGTCGGCCTTGCGTCGTACGCGCTCATCGGGTTCTGGTACCACGACAGAAAGAAGGACTATGTCGGAAAGGAAGGTCACCTGGCGGGAGGAATCCCGATGTGGACCGCACCCACGCACGCCGGCATGAAGGCGTTCCTCATGACCAAGGCCGGAGACGTGATGATGCTTGCTGGCATGTTCCTGATATTTGCCTACGCCGGCACGTTCGGGTTCAAAGAGCTCGTCGCCGACCAGTCGTGGGCTGCGACCATGTCGCAGCAGAACCTGCTCGTTCCTGCCGCCGTGCTCTTGTTCGGAGGCGCGGTGGGCAAGTCTGCGCAATTCCCGCTCAACGAGTGGCTGCTTGAGGCCATGACAGGCCCGACTTCCGTCTCTGCGCTCATCCACGCCGCGACCATGGTCAAGGCCGGTGTGTTCCTAGTAGCAAGAATCGGGCCGCTGTTCTTTGCGCTCTCTGCGCTACACACAAGCCAGTTCTTTGAAGTGGTCGCGTGGACCGGCGCCATCACGGCGTTCCTGCTCGCCACTCAGGCATTGGTCAGCCCCGAGATCAAGAAGGTGCTTGCATATTCGACCGGCTCTCAGATAGGCTACATGATGATGGCCCTTGGCATCGCCGGCATCTCGCTTAATTTCACGGACGGCTACACCGCAGGGTTCTTCCACCTGATGAGCCACGCCATGTTCAAGGCGTCGCTCTTTATGGGGGCAGGCGCGCTCTTGCACAGCGTCGGGTCGCGTTTTATGACCGACATGGGCGGCCTGCGAAAGGACATGAGGAAAACCTACATCTTTATGATGCTTGCTGCACTTTCGCTAGCCGGAGCCCCACTGTTTACGTCCGGCTTTTGGAGCAAGGACGCGATATTTGCAGCCATACTGGAATCAGGATATGCATATTCATGGCCGCTCTTTGCAATGGCGGTAATAGTCGCCGTCATGACTGCCTTCTATACCATGAGGATGATAGGCATGTCGTTCTTTGGCAACAAGAGCAAGCACCTCGAAGAGATGGAACACAAGGGCCACCACGTGCACGAAGTGGGACCTGTGATGTGGGTGCCCTTCGCGATACTTGCCGTTGCGACTATAGCGGTCGGTGTAATTGGCTTTGTGTTTGAAGGCCAGTTGCACGAGCTATTCAGCGAGTACCTGAAGGACTCGTTTGGAATCGCGACTGCACCCGAGGCGGCCGGCAGAACGTTCCTCAACCTCAACCCGACGGCGGCAATCGCGTCGGTTGGCGCGTTTGCGGTGGGCGGAGGGCTTGGGTTCCTGTTCTACATCGCAAGAAAGGCCGACCCGGAGGCAATCGGTCGCAACATCGTGACAAGGGGCATCTGGAAGTTCCTCTACAACAGGTGGTACCTCAACACCGCGCTGTACTGGGGAGGAGTCATCGGGCCGCTTGCAATATACCGCTTTATCTGGCGCTACTTTGAAAGCACGGTGATAGACGGCATCAACCCTGCGTTCCAGGGCGCGATGGCCGGCATGTCCAAAGTCGTCAAGAGCGGCCAGACGGGCATCACGCAGACGTACCTGTTCGTGTTCGCAGTGGGCATCATGATAGTAGTGATGCTACTGCTGATGTAAAAAAAAGGAGATGGAGAAAAAATGGTAGACCTGACTTCGACACCAATATTGGTGACGGTAATACTGGGCGTGGTAGGCTTGGCCATACCCGCAATCGACGCCGGAAGGCGCGAAAAGGGGCTGGACCGGAACAAGGTTTACAGCGCAATCGCGTTTGGCGCTCTTGCCGTCGCCATGGGCATCGTGATATTCCGAGTATTTTCCGGCGAAGTGCTCCCCGCGGTGGCGTTCGGGCAGGGCGTGCTCACGGACGACATGTTCGGCTCGTTCTTTGCAGTCGCGCTGCTCCTTGTGTCGCTCATGATGACGGCGTCGTCGTGGAACTATTGGAAGGGCAGGTCAAACCCGGCGGCGTACTATTCGCTCATACTGCTTTCAAGCATAGGCATGGTGCTAATCGCCTACTCGACGGACCTGGTGATGCTGCTGGTCGCATGGGAACTGATGTCATTGCCGACGTACGCCCTTGCAGGCTTCCAGAAACGCGACCCAGTGTCAAACGAGGCAGCGATAAAATACTTTATGTTCGGCGCCCTGTCGTCGGCCCTCATCGTCTTTGCAATCGGCCTCGTCTACGGCATGACCGGGACTACGAACATTGGCGACTCTGTCAAGGCTCTGACCCACCTCGACCCGTCGATGCTGCCCGTCGGCCTGCTTGCAATTGCGCTCTTTATCGCCGGCTTTGGGTTCAAGATGGGCCTCGTGCCGTTCCACATGTGGCTTCCAGACGCATACGAGGGCTCACCTTCCACCATCGGCGGCCTGCTAGCGGCAGGAACCAAGAAGGCAGGCTTTGCAGCCGCGCTCCGCGTGGTCGTCCTCGGCATGTTTGCGCTCAACGCCGACTGGACGCTCACCCTTGCGATACTCGCAGTCTTTACCATGACTATTGGGAACCTCGGCGCCATAATGCAGAGAAGCGTGCCGAGGATGCTTGCCTATTCGTCAATAGCCCAGGCTGGCTACATCATGATAGGCATAGCCCTTGCGCCGTACTCTGATCAGGCACTTTCCGGCTCGCTCTTCCACATCATCAACCACGCTGTCATGAAATCTGCAGGTTTCGTTGCAGTCGCTGCAGTAGCGGTGACGCTTGCCAGCTACAGCCTCGAAAAGTACCGCGGCCTTGGGAGGCGTATGCCAATCACCGCTGCGACGCTTTCAATAGCGCTTCTGGCTCTTGCCGGCGTCCCACCCCTCAACGGGTTCTGGAGCAAGCTGGTGCTCTTTGGCGCGGCGATAAACTCGGGCTCATCAGTCGAATGGGGCCCATGGCTTGCAATCGCAGGCGTCCTCAACAGCGCGCTCTCGCTCGGCTATTATGCCTGGATAATGAGAAAGATGTACATGGAGGAGGCGCCGGACATGAAGCGGGTAAAGGAGCCAAGGGCCATGATAGCCGTCCTCGTGTTCGCCGTGGTGTTCATGGTAGGCTTTGGCATCTGGCACGCGCCCCTGCTTGACTTTGCGTCAAAGGCGGTGCCCGACCTCAGCTTTATTTCTGGCGGCCACCCCGGCCCGCTGCTGCATTGATGCAGAGAACAGAGAAAAAACCGTTGTACAGGCGCCCAAAAGAACTTTTTTGCGATTGCAGGGCTTTTGGCGCAGAGCCGTGAGAGAGAAAAAAACTGTGTGTATATGTGTACCTGGCTAGATCTGCACCGACGCCAGGTCTGTCATCAGTTCCAAGTGCCTGATGACTTCATTGTTTGCCGGCGCCACCTTTAGCAGCTCGTCCTTGGCCTTTGCGGCATATGATTGATACAATTTCTCCATCCTGTCGATAAAGTCCTTGGACCTGTCGTTCTGCTTGACAAGCATGTTGAAAAGCTTGTCCTCGTCGTTCCAGTCGATGAGGTCGTCGTGGATCTGGTACGCTATCCCGAGCAGGTGGCCAAATGTCGTCATGGCATGTATCTGCTCCTCGGTCCCCTCGCCCAGTATCGCGCCTATCTTGGCCGACGTCTCGAACAGCGACGCCGTCTTGTAATCAAGGACTTTGATGTAATCGTCCTCGGTTATCGCCGGCGCCTTGTTCAACCTTATCTCCATCATCTCGCCCTCGCTCATGCGTGTAGCGGCGTTTGAAAGCTCGTTGAGCACACGGGGATTCTTTAGTTTGGAGCCAATGGAAAGTATCACTCCGAGCACGAAATCCGCGGTAAGGATGCTGCTGTTGTAGCCGTATTTCACGTGGAACGACGGCTTGCCCCTGCGGGTGTGCTCCTCGTCGATGATGTCGTCGTGGATTATCGACTCGGTGTGCAAGAGCTCTATGGCAGAAGCGGCAAGGTACGCGTCGCCGTTTGCCTTGTTGCACTTTATGGCCTCTGCCGACAGGACGAGGATGAGCGGCCTGATGCGCTTGCCACCGTCGCAGGCGTAGCGCAAGGGCGCGTGGAATTCTGACCATGAATAAGAATCGAGCTCGTGCTTGAGCGCGTCTTCAATTCGCACGAGGTAGTCGCCACAAAGGTCTGTCAGTGGGTTGGCCTCTATGTTTCTCCTGCCCAAGAACCAGCTCTTTCCCTGAGGGTGTTTCGATTTGTTGACCATATTAATTTACTGCTCTCCACAAATATGCTGGTAAAAGGCGCTACGCCAGGATAACCAAGTAGAGTCTGCCTAAAAAGCGCGAACGGGCAAGGAATACTGACCACAAATAATGGTGGACCTTCAGCGTACACCTATCCTGCCCTGTATGCTGCAATAGCAGGCATATTGGAGCGGCCCTCGTCTACGTGTTGTTAATGGGTTCAAAGATCCGCGGTTGGCTGCATAGGCCGTCGGCGCGCACACACGCGCCCAGCCTGATGCTGCTGCAAGCATTTCTTGAACACTGAAAAGGCGTTCCCTTGGCAAAAGGGCTATCGCCTACCTTGCGCGCCGCCAGGCTCTTGGTTTTCATTGTCTTTTCTTTTGTTGCTGCTGCTGATTGCGTCCCTGAGCGCTTTGTCCAGTTCCAGTATCCTGTTCAGAGTCGTCTCATGCCTCTGGTCGATTTTCTCTATCTTTTTCAAGAGCCTGTCATGGCTTTCTTCAAGCTCCTTGACCCTGTTCAATACAAGGTCCTGCACGTCCGAAGTCTTTTTCTGCCTGTTGTAAATCCACCAGCTGATGATGGCTCCTATCGCCACCCCGGCTATGATTCCAAGATACGTGCTGGAGGCGTTTGTCATGTCTTCGCAGTTCTTTGTAATCTCTGGTATGCAGCCCCATATGGACAGGATGGCTGAGAACATGTGCATAGTGATATTCTCCTGTGGATATAACGATTGTAACTGGCAGGTTCTTGAAAAGCAAATCTGCGCCTGATAGTCCTAACATCTTGCAAGCATGTGTGTCCCTTATCTTGGAAAGTCCGGGACAAAAAAAGGAGGAGGGAGTGATAACTCTCTATTTTTGGTTATCACTTTTTAATAGCCGCCGTCATCATCATTATCGTCTTCGTCATCGCTGTCGTCGTGTTTGTCGCCATTGTAGTAGTAATGATCGCCATTGTCAGAGTCGCCGTCGCCATTGCCATCAGTGTCGCACCATTCGTCGCCATCGTGCCTTTCCATGGTATTCTTCTTTTCAAACTCGTACGAGTCTTTGTGCTCGCCCTTGTACTTTTCATAGTCGCTAGAGTCCTTTGAGCTGCTGCCACTTCCATAGTCGTACGATGACTTGTCTTTGCCGTCATCGTTGTTATTGCTGTCGTCTTTGCTGTAGTCTTTATCATCATCGCCATTCTTGCCGTTTTTGTCATCATTGGAATAGTCATACTCATAGGACTTGCCTTCTCCACCGCCCTTCTCAGATTCTTTAGAATCCTGCGACTTCTTTAGCTTGTACTCGTAGTCGTAGCTTTTTTCGGTTTCTTTCCAGTACCCGCAGTTTTTGTACGAGTACTCGCTGCCTTTGGAGGCATGCGTTACTGTTGGTGCCATTGCCATTGCTGCGATTGCGACGCCAAGGACCGACAGGAAGAGCAACGTCGCTTTGTTCCTGATCTGGGTTGACATCAATGTAATCTCTCAAATCACATGTTCTTAAATATCTGAGCAATAAGCGCACATAAATCGATTATTTTGAAATCCTAACGTAGTATCATCGTGTACATGCAGGTGATTCACGCCATTCTTTGAGAATTTTCTGTGAAGAGCTTTTGAACGTTTTCATCTATTGGCAACCGTGGGCTCTGCGAAGCGAAAGACCAACTCTACTATTTCACGCAATGCCTTCAAACAATAATCTTCCCTGTGTGCTTTCATTCCCGCAGGAATGTTTTCGCTGAGGGTGCGTCTGGACAAATGGACGCGATGAATGATGGTAAGGCTTGGTATCTTGTACAAGAAACGACATCCAAGGGCTTGTCATATAGTCCACGAAGGTAAGATTTCTAGTTCGCGCTTAAAGCGGACGCATGGCATCCTATAATCATGGAAATGAAATGTAAGGACGTAGGATACAACTGTGACTATGTGGTAAGAGGTAATACAGAACAGGAAATAATGCAAAACGCCGCGGCACACGCGCAAAGGGACCATAACATGAAGCCTGAAGACATTACGGAAGAGCTGAAGAACAAGATCCGCGCGAACATCCATTAAGACACGTCTTCTATAAGGGCCAATTGGCCCCAATTTCTTTCACATTTTGACACGACTACTGCTACTATTATTCTTCATCGCCTACAATAACCACGTCTTTGATGAACTGCAACAATTCGCCGTGATCTTCCAGCCTGTAATAATTTTTCAAATTAACCATAGTGTCGTCGTCGACTGTGAGGTAAGTCGCTTTCCTGTCGTTCAGCTTTTCAAATTCGTTTGTTCTTTTCATATGTAATTCCGGTTTTTATCGTAAAAATGACTTTCCCAAAAAGTGGCGCGGCTACTGTCTTGTGCGCTGGAAATAAAGGCTATTTTACGCGGGTCAGAGTCGCTATCGTAGGGATGGACAGTTAACCCTAGTTGCCCCGCCGCAATCCATTATTATGATCTCTGGGTAGAAACTAGTTACCGGTGGGTATGAGAGCCAACCGGTTGGTCCGTCCCCGTCTTGTGGCTGTGTACTGGGGGCGTGGGCGGACTTTTGTACGACCACGCAACGGCTTTTTGTGGGAAATGACAGCTGGAACGAATTTTCAGCTCCTTGACCTAGGAAAGGAAGGATCGAGCTTGTCTTGATTCAAAATATATGCCAAGAACCGTAACACCCGCGAATTTTGCAAGAGATGAAAGCGCTTTTATAGTGTGTATGCCGGCGCTAGCCGGCGCATTTGGTAAGAAAGTGCTCCGGCCGGGATTTGAACCCGGGATCTGCGACTCGAAAGGCCACAATGCTTGACCGGACTGTGCGACCTCTTGCCGGGCATAGCCGGCAGGATAGCCACTACACCACCGGAGCACTTGAGCACAATCGATGGGAGATTCACATAAAATCCTTGCTGTCATAAGGTTTTTCTATGGCTTTTGAAGTGAAGTACCTCATGGAAAATTACGACCTTGTAGAGAGGATCGACTCGGAAATAGAGAAGCGCAGCCTTTTGAAGCACCCGTTCTACCAAATGTGGTCGGAGGGCAGGCTGACAGTCGACCACCTGCAGGGTTATTCCAGGGAATACTTTCAACTTGTAAAGGCAGTGCCGGCGTTCGTGCAAAACATAGCCTCTGCTGCCACCGCCGACCCAGCAAAGGTCCCAGAGATTGAGGGGAACCTGAAGGAAGAGTCGGAGCACGTCGAGCCGTGGGCAAGGTTTGCCGGCGCGATGGGCGTTTCGCAGCCAGAGCTTGCCGGATATTTGGGCGCGGCAAAGACGAACGAGGCGGTGGCCAAGATGATATCACTCACTTCGCTGTCTTTTGAGGAGGCAGTCGCGGCGATGTACGCGTTTGAGGCAGAGCTTCCAAAGATAAGCAGGAGCAAGATAGACGGCCTTGTGAAATTCTACAACATGACGGGCAACAAGGATGCCCTCAACTATTTCGAGATACATGAAGAAGCTGACGTGAGGCACGCGCAGGTGTGGCGCGACATCCTGTCTGCGATTCCCGCTGAAAGGCGTGAAAAGGCGTTTGCGGCAGCAGTAGAGTCGCTAAAGGCACAGAACCTGCTGCTGGACTCGGTGCAGGAAAAGTACGTCGGCGGCATGTACTGCTGACTATGACGCCTCCAAACCTTTATACATACTCGTCAGATTTTTGATTCTGCACAGACGTACGCGGGCCCATAGCTCAGCCTGGTTAGAGCGACCGGCTCATAACCGGTCGGCCAAGGGTTCGAATCCCTTTGGGCCCACCTTAAATTTGCATGTTAAACGGACCCGGACCGTATGTACGTATGTATTGTTGTTGTCTGGGCTATGACCGGGCAGAGATGGCGACTGTTTAGGCATCTAGCATTGGGTATCGGAATCTATTTTCCTGCACGACATTGCCTCTGTCTCGCTTCAGCGTATCTCATTAATATGATAGAGACGGAATGTACTCATGACAGATATAACCAACTTTGTGGATTGGAACGAGCTAAAAGGCAAGGAGGCTCGCGGTGTTAGCAAGAATATTGACCTTGGAGAAGTCCAGGAAATAGGCAGGCATTACATTCTAACCCAGAAAGGGCATGTGGAATTGGAAAAATTCTATATTCCAAAATACCTGGCAGAAAGGTACGACGGACACACTCTGTACTTTAATGTCACAGAAGGCCAAAAAAATGACTTCAAGCGTGAAGCCGCACCCACGTACGAAGAATACGCCCGCTACAGAGTAGCTGGCCTGCCAGAAGACATTGAAACACGCATACGCGTAGCAGAAGCCTGAGACAGGTTTTTCCTCTCTCGCTTCTAGGTTCTTGGCTGCTGCACAGACTGCTGGCATGAAAAAACTGTCAAAGTAGAACATGCCAAACAAAGCCAATGAGACGCTCAAGTCAGAATATGAAGAAAAGACAATCCCCGCGCCCGATAATGGCACAGCGCGAGCGCGGGAAGTGTAATGAACACACACATCGGTCTTGGCTTGTGACTCGGGTGATCAGGTAAGCAGATTTTGTCTATTCCTTGGGGGATTGTCTCCCCATTATCAGACGACCTTGCTTAGCCTGACCCCGTCGTTATTGATACTATAAGCTCTGTACTATATCAGAGAATAGAACATCTTTAGAGAATTAAATGAGTATTTACCTCACTAAACCGATAGCCTAAAGAAGGACAGAGTTAAGAACATTATAGAGCCAAATAATTGTGGTGATTAACAACAAATGTCCACCTGCGAAAAATGCGCCTGCAAGACTGCTACGAACTTGATGGAGTACGAGAGCGGCGGCAAGAGGGCATTTCAGTACAACGGCAAGCTGTTTTGCCAAGAATGCTATATCGAAATACTGCGAACCAACGAGCCAAGGCAGGCGGATATGTTGGTATTACAAATGTCCAGCTAAAGAATCAAAATCTCCGCACTTGACGTGTCAAAAACCAGCTTATGGCTCGTTTGCATGTCTGTAGATTCCCTGTTCTTTGAGGATGGCGATGACGACCGGGATCTCTATGTCAAGCTGCATCGCAATAAACTCTTCAGGAATCCCAGAAACATACAGGTTTTTCACTATTTCCTTCTTTTCTGAAGAAACGCGCTTTATGATGTCTGCAGCCATCTCTACCCCACCAGCAATCAATATGCCATTACGCGCTATTAAGCGCAATCCTGCTCTAAAGCTGCTGCTTGAAAAAAGAAAAAGGAAGGGGAGGGGAGAAGTTAGTAAGGTGTCTCTGAGGGACTTGCTGGCTTGTAGTCGTCGCACTTGTAGAATTCGCCGTTGTAGAAGTAGTACCAGGAGTCGTCGTGGTGGGTCTCGCATTTGTATTCCTTGCCAGAATCGTCCTTGTACGACTTGCTGTCTTTGTCCCAGTGGTGTTTTTCAAAGTGCTTGTCGTTCCATTTGGGCTGGCTTCCGTCGTTCTGCGCAAAGGCGGCTATGGGCAAGACGGCGTACGACACAAGTGCCGCTCCTGTCACCAGCAGGGACAGCATCACTACTGTTCTGTTACCTGTTAGACTTGACATCACTGTAATCTTGTGGAGCTAATTTTAAAGTCTTGAGAATAAATGCTAGATAACGTGATTATTTTGAAATTACAACGTAAGATCGTCTTATTCTTTTGCAATTAAACATGAAAATGACATAGATTCTCTTCCTTATTGGTATTTCGGTAATCCCCGTCGTTAATATCAGCAATATATGTCGCAGTATTCTGGCAACGCGTAATGTGGTGCCCCTTTTTCTGCGCTACTTCGCCCACGCTGCAAACATGACGCAGACGGATGCGGCCATTATGGCAAACGTCAGCCACCCAAGAATATTGGAGGTCCTTCCGTTTACCTTGTTCCCAAGAATCTTTTTGTCGTTGGCTATCTTGAGCAGGACAAACAGGATGGGCACGGAAACGGTGGCGTTTATAACCGCAGAATAAACCAGCGCCTGGACCGGATCGACGTTCAGAAAGTTAATCGACAGCCCTATGATGACGGACGCGGCGATTACCGTGTAAAATGACTTGGCCTGACCAAACTTTTTGTCCAGCCCCTGCTTCCACCCAAAAACGTCGGCCAGCGCGTACCCGCTTGCCCCTGCCAGGACGGGGATTGACAAGAGCCCTGTCCCGATGACTCCTAGCGCAAATATGCTTTTTGAAACGGTGCCAGAGTACGGAAACGAGTTTACCAAAGGCTCTAGGGCCTTTGCGGCCTGTTCAACTGTCGTAATGTCTGTTATCCCGTTGGCGTGCAGGCTGCCTGCCGTGGTGACTACGATTGACCACATTATCAATTGCGAAAAGCCCATGCCTATCAGCACGTCGGCTTTCATGATCCTGATTTCTTTTCTGGATATTCTGGGCTTTTCCGGGCCGTCGATCTCTTTTTTCTTTCCCTTGTCGACATCCTCCTCCGCTTCCTCCGACGCCTGCCAGAAGAACAGGTACGGCGATATCGTCGTGCCGAAAATGGCCACAAACAGCATCGCAAACTCGGCGTTGAATTCCACGTGTGGCACCACGCTTGCGACCAAGATCTCGTCCCACTTGCCTCCAACTATGGCCGCCGTGATGACGTACGCAAACAAGAACAGCGTCAGGTACTTTAGCACCCTGACGTACTTTCTGTACGGGATTGCTATCAACGCCAGAATCACCAGCGCAGCAAAGGCGACGCTTGCGGCGGTATACGGAACTTGCGGAAATATCAGGCGCACAGACGCCGCCATTGCAGCGATGTCCGCGCCTATGTTGATGGCGTTTGCCGCAAGAAGCAGCACCGAAATCGGCAGGATGACCTTTTTGGAGTACTTGCTGGCCATGACCGCCGCAAGCCCGTTTCCAGTAACGAGGCCGATTCTGGCGCACATCTCTTGTATCGCAGACATTAGCGGGTACTGAAAGACGGCCATCCAGAGAAAGCCCGCGCCGAACTTGGCCCCTGCCTGCGAATAGGTCGCGATTCCAGAAGGGTCATCGTCAGAGGCCCCTGTTATTACGCCCGGGCCGATTATCTTGGCAAGGGACTTGGCTTTGCTTTCCGGTTTTTCGGCCTTCTTGCCATCAATCGTGCTTGCGTCTTTTTCCTCTTTGGGATCGCTCAATTTGCAGCAACTGCTATGTCAGTTAATGTTCGTTCATGATTCATATCAATTATGGAAGAAGAAACAGAGATGTAGCACGCGTACATCTGCGTGTGTATATGCCGTACGTGTCTAGGCTTTTTTTTGCGCCCGTCTGGACTTTTTCCAGTCGTCAACGACCCATTTTGTGACCACGACAAGGCCAACGAGTGGAAATGCTGCAATGAACGCGTACTGGAATATCACTACGAACGGCGAAGCCTCAAACATATGTATGTGTACGCCTGCACTTTTGTACAAGCCGCAATAAAAAGGTGCTACAGCGTCTTCTCTCTCTTTTTCTTTAAGGCATATATTGGCTTGCTGCAAGCCATGATTCTACATGAGCGACAAGCAGGCTTTTGCGCTTTCAATGGACGAGTGGCAGGTGGTGCTCGATGCGCTGAGCAACACAATCTTTAACGAAGACCTCACCGAAGACGCCCGGAAAAAGGCCAAGGACCTGTTTGTCAAGCTGCAGAAGGATCTGCCAAGAAAGTAATAAGTACCCCTCTGCATTTTGACATACTCTGTTGGACAGCTCCAATCTTGAAAAGGTCGTCCTGGATCTGCAAAAGAGGGTGACGAGCCTAGAGCAGGCGGTATACGGCAGCGGCTCAAAGCCGGCAGGGCGCGGCCTAGAACAGCGCATCGTGGAAAAAGTCGACGACATTGGCACGCAGGACCTTATTCTGGTCGCGCTGATGTTGGCGCCAAAGCAGAGCAAGACCCAGATCCGCCAGGTGCTGAGCGACTGGGGCAAGGCTTTTGGAAGCTGGTTCGAAGGTGGCAACTTTTCTGGCAGGCTCGTCAAGGCCGGCCTGGTGAAAAAGGACGGCGCAAGCGACACAGGCGAGGACCTGTTTTCACT
Source organism: Nitrososphaera sp. (assembly GCA_036378195.1). Lineage (GTDB taxonomy): Archaea > Thermoproteota > Nitrososphaeria > Nitrososphaerales > Nitrososphaeraceae > Nitrososphaera. Next base: position 1,254 of record DASUXB010000167.1, on the reverse strand, counting down.
CACGAAAAAAGGCGAGATGGAAGCAGACAGTCTGGTCTCAAAACTCTAGTAACAAACTTGTACTGCAACGTTGGGCAAGGTCGTTTCTGAAGCAAGACAAGCCTGTCCTTTATCCACCTGTGAGTTTTCACTGGTTGTAGTTGCAGTACTCCTCGCGTTTACGGCTCTGATGCGCGCCGACCAGACGGTCTGCTACTGGTCAGTCTTTTCTATAGCTTACACCTGGTTGCGCCGTGGCCGCCTCCTTTACCACGAGCGTGTCGCTTGCCCTGTTGAACAGGCGCTGCCTCTTGTCGTTTGTGAATATCCAGCCAAGGACGACGTCTATGGGAAGCAGAAACGCCTTGCCAAAGCTCTGTATCGCAGCGCTTTTCATGTCGACCGGCCTGCCTGCGAGGTCGACGGTCCTTATCTTTAGCACCATCTTGCCTATCGATTGACCCTTGGTCGATTCAAAGAACGTCCAGTACGCAAAGAACACTGCGCTCGTGATGACGTACTTTAGCGGGCTGTCGCCCCAGAACCTGTCTGCGTTAAAGTCGCCAAACCAGAACGTAAATGCCGCCGCTACAAACACTACCCCAAGCGCCACCTGCACTATGATAAAGTCTATCAGCCACGCGAAAAAGCGGTCACTCCATTTTGCGAGGACAAGCTCCGGCCGGGCGTCGCTTGACGACACCGGGTTTTCTGAACCCATGCGTAATATTCGCTGGTCGCCTTTATAACATTAAACCTGTCCTTGAGACAGACCTTTACAGCTCTAGCACCTGCCTGAGCGGGCGATACCTGCTCTGGTCGTCGGCCAGTATCTTGGCCAGCTTTTTTGCAATGTCCGCGGCAGAAATCATGCCTGCAAGCGATCCGTCGTCCTCCGTCACCGGCAGCCTCTTTATCCTGTTTCTGGACATGAGGCCGACGGCCGTGTCGACCGAGTCGTACGCCTTGACCGTCACAAGCGGCGTTGACATTATCTCCTCCGCCTTCACTTCAGCTGGCTTGGTGTTTCTTGCCGCGACTTTTTTGAGCAAGTCTCACTCGGTGATTATGCCTGCCGGCCTGCCGGCTTTGAAGGTGATTATTGCGCCCGTCCTGCCTCTGACCATTGCAGATGCGACGTCGAGCGCGGAAGTGCCGGGACTCAGGTCGATGCTGGCGACGCCTCTTGACATTATCTCGCTTACTGCGCTCATGGCAGTATATTCTTTGCACGGCGTCGCTAATATGCACACACATACTAGGAAGAATGGTAGT
>DASUXB010000166.1:0-5228 GCA_036378195.1 Nitrososphaera sp. | reverse complement strand
CAGCTTGCGGCATGGAACCACGGCGTAGCGTCAGGGATTTTCACAGGAGTAAAGGACGAAAAACTGCGCAAAGATTTTGGGATTCCAAAAGAACTGAACGCCACAGTCGTCACCGGCTTTGGATATCCCGCCAAGAAACTGGCAGGCAAAAAGAGTCGCGTGCCTCTGAACGAGCTAGTATATTACGGAAGATACGGCAACACTGCTGCCTGACTGTTATTATTATTAGCAGAGTGGCTCTTCCTTTTTTTTAGGATGCCATTTGTGCAACAACAAACTCACAGTGTTCAGAGCCGGAGCCGATGCACTGACTCTCCAAACAATTATGATGGCCACCAAACAATCCGTCCATCACGCCTGCGATTATGCCTGAAAGAAAGAAGCAACTTGGGTTGCCGGTCTCGCTTTTGGCAGCGCGTGCAAAGAAATTGTTGAACACCTTTACGATGACATTTTTAGGCGGCAGTAGCTGTTGTTCCCCTACGCTCTTTTCAAGGTCGGGCGCTTCAAAGCGTCCCCACCCTGCCATCAAACCGTAATATTCCAGCAATTTGACCGCAGACGCGGCATCCTTGGTAAGGGATTTGCCCTGATTGCCAACTTCCCATCCGTAGCTAAGGCCGAGCTGGTACATTATGAGGGGGCCAGAATCCCTTGAGAGGTCAAGAAGCTCTGCGCGAATCCTGAACCAGAACCTTTCGTTGATTATAATTGCCCTGCAGTTAAAGACAGAGTCATGTATGTTATGCGATTCGTTGTCAAGATTAAAGTAAGGATTTGAATTGAGGTTATGATTACGCTGGTGGTGGCGATTATGATTATGATGATGCGAATTAGACTTTTCTTCCTCAGTTGTTCCCGCGCTCGCCCGCCTTCCTCTTTATTTTTACAGCAGTTGGTTATAAGCATATTTCCTACCTTTTGTGATTCTAAAAACATATTTTCTTGATTTTGTTAGTTTATGATACATAAAGCAAAGAATTAACAAAGTTTGCGCTTACGTCTTATCGCTTGTGTATGTATGTACGTATCCCGATGAGAACATGCGAGAAGAGGAGCAAGTTGCTGCAGCAGCATATCAGGCGCATCTCTGCGGCGGCATACGAGTTAGTAAAGACTTACATTTCTGAAAAACATTGTCGCAGTGTCTCTCCTCCAAAAACTGTCTTGGCAGATGGCGAGGTTCTTTTGAAAAGATGCCAGACAATAGCACACAACTCAAAACCATCCATAACCGCGCCATCCATCTTTTTTTACAAATAATCGAGCGCAAAAAGAAGCAGTTTATGTCGACCTTCGAGACTCACAAAGCTATTAATTATGTTCTGAAATTGCCCTAACGTAAGTAGTGGTCACGTAGCTCAGCCTGGCAGAGCGGCTGACTTGTAATCAGCAGGTCGTGGGTCCAAATCCCACCGTGACCTTTTTTCCCTGTCATGCTTCCCGCCAGATTGCCTTTGTCTTTGCCAGAGTCACAAACCCCACCAGGTACGCGACCTGCACCGCAAATCCCAGACCAAGCGACCAGTCTGAGGGAGTGGGCAGACCCATGATGCTCTGGAACATCAGTGACGCGTGCGTCGTCGGCACCACGTACGACAGGTAGCGCAGGCTGTCGCTTGGCAGGTTTGTGACTGGGTAGAATATCGGAGGAAGCACTGCAAGCACCACGTTTACAAACGATATGACCTGCGTCGCGTTGCGCATGTGAAGCATGTGCGATGACAAAAAGAAGCCCATCGCAGACATTGAGCTCCACAGAAGCACAATAGTCGCTATCAAGAGAGGTATCGCAGCAAGTGGCGCTCCAAAATACACCACGAGTGCGGCAAGGACGGTCAGAGCCGGCAGGCCGAACAGCAGTTCTGAAAGCGCAAGGCCCATCATGTACGTCAGGGGCGAAACTGGAGAGGCCACAAAGATGTCCTGTATCTTGTACTCTGTCTTGTAGAATGAAATGTCCTGCCCTAGCGCAAGGCCGTAGCCGACGAGGGCCATGACGAGGCTCCCGGCGACCGCATAGTGCGTGTACTGGCCGTTGCTGACTACAAACAGCACGAACAGGAGCGAGAACGGGCTTATTGCGGTAAAGACAAGCGACATCGGGTTTCTCTGCAGCCACAGGATGCCGGTAGAGTATGCAATCAGGCACGCCTGCCGGACTGGGAGCATCATGGCGTTGCTCATTCTTCCTCTTCTGCCTCCTTGCCGACAAGGAACACAAAGACGTCGTCGAGCGTGACTGGCGAAACGGTGAACGGCAGGTTCCGGCGCATCGCAAGTTCCGACAGATCGCGTACTGCAGACTCGTATGCAAACACGCGCAGCATGCCGGCTCCCGTGTCCACCACCGAGCCGTACGTCTTTAGCGCGTCGCTGTCGAGCCCATCCTTGGCAATGTCAACCCGCGTGTTGTGTGGTAGGACTTTGCGCAATTCCTGTATCGTTCCTTGCGCGATTATCGACCCGTTGTCCACAATCACGATATGGTCAGAGAGCATCTCTGCCTCGTCCATGTAGTGGGTAGTCAAGAGTATCGACCGGCCCTTTGCCTTCCAGTCCTTAATCGCCGACCAGACCTGTCTTCTCGACACCGGGTCAAGGCCGATTGTAGGCTCGTCGAGGAACAACAGTTGCGTGTCAACGGCCATCGCCATCGCAACCAGTATCTTTTGCTTCATGCCGCCGGACAGGTTCATCGCTGGCCTGTCCCGGGCGTCCCATAGTTCCAGCTTGCGCAAAAACTCCTCAGTCTTTTCCCTCGCAGACGCCTTGCTCTCGCCCCTTATCTGCAGCCAGTTGTAGACGTGGTCCCACGGCGTCAGGGCGCGCAGCGGCCTGCCCTCCTGCGGCACGATAGACACCAGATTGCGTACCTCCTTTGCCTGCTTTACCACGTCGTAGCCGAGCACCTTTATCGAGCCGGAGGTCGGCATGAGCTGAGTCGCGCACATCCTCACAAACGTGGTCTTGCCCGCGCCGTTTCTGCCGAGCAGCGTAAAGACCCTGCCCGACTCTACCTTCAAAGACACCTCAGAGAGCGCAGGGCGGCTGGACCCCTTGTACACCTTTGTGACGCGCTCGGCCTCTATCGCAAACACAGCAATGGATGATATACGCTGCTCTTATCTAGAGGTTTTGACCCTAGAGCCGGCCAATAGACAGGTTATCGACGAGACTTTTAAGCAAAGGCGTGAAAAGATGTCTCTGTCAGGACCAACTACTGACACATATCATCTGCCCTACGTAGAAAAGAAGACCAGACCAATCCCCGGGATGCCCCTGTCACGCCCTGGCAGGGTGCCTCCTGGCTTCTTTGTCGATATACAAATATGCCCCGATTTCCCAACTAGTACCACACAAAATGAAACGAGAGTTTGTAGTAGCCCGCATTGAAGCTTCCACGGATGGCAGCCCGTACGTATATGTCACGTTCAACGACCCAAAGGACTACAAGCCCGACAGGCCGATGAGCCCCTTTGGCCAGAACACCATGGCGTTTTCCTCAATAGAGGACATGATGAAGAACATGCCAAAGGTGATGGCAAGTATGCCCGGCATGTTGGGAGGCGGCCTGACCGACACCCCGATCATAAAAGCCAGCATGAAGGAGTATCAGGACATGGGGATAAAGGTGGGCGACAAGGTCACGATCGAGGTACAGAAGGTAGAATCTTCAGGCGTCTGAGCGAACCCTTAATTTAAATACGCATTCAGCGGTATACCTGCTGTTTGGAAAAACAAGAGCGTAAGGTGCGCGCAGAGGTCAAGCTGCCACTCATACTAATCCACACCCCCTTTGGTCTGGATTTCTTTGACAGGGTGGCAAAGATGCCCGGCGCAAAGGCGTGGGCCAAGGTAAACACGTACTTTATGCCCCTGATAACCGTCCTTGCGATTTTCCTCATTATAGGCTCGCTTGCGGTGCTCTTTGCAAACTCTGAAGCAAGGGCAGGCATCCGCGGCGTCGGTCCGCAGGCAAACCTGCTCATACCGGGCCTCAACCCGTACCTGCCCATAACGTACGGGTGGGCGGCGCTTGTAATAACAATCATAATCCACGAAGCCGGCCACGGCATCGTCGCTCGGGTATACAACATACGCGTGGACTCGACTGGGCTCGTGCTGTTGCTCGGCATACCGATAGGCGCGTTTGTCAACATTGAAAGGGACGAGCTTGCCAGGGCGACCCTCAAGCAAAAGAGCGCGGTTTTGACTGCCGGCCCTCTCAACAACATGATACTTGCAGCCGCATGTCTCGTCGCGCTTTTCCTGGTAATGTCCACCCTCACTCCGCTCCCGCCGGCTCCCGGCGAGCCCCGGTTCGGCATAGCGGTAGTCAGTGTCAGCCCCGGCTCGCTTGCCCAGTCTATAGGACTACCGCAGGGCGCAGTCATACAGGAGGTAGCAGGCCAGCAGGTAAAGCAGCTTGAGGACCTTGGAAACGTCCTGAGGGCAAACCTGGGCAAGACCATAGACATCACGTGGGTCGAAAGGACAGGCGTCAACAACAATAATGCTGCCGCTCCCACGACGGTGACAAAGTCAGTGACGCTTCCCGACTCTGTCGAGCCGGGCAAGGGCATCTTGGGCGTTGGCGTGACGATACTTACTCCTGATGCCGGCGCAGTCTTGGAAAGGTACAAGGGCGCGTTCAGCTCAAACCCGCTTGCGATACTCCTTCCGCCGACGATACAGGAAGGAATAGTTCCGTACTCTGACCTGATGACGCCAAAGTACGAATCGTCTATCGGCCCGGTGTGGTCGCCGCTTGCAAACATGCTGTTCTGGCTGTGGTTCGTCAACTTTAACGTGGGCATATTCAACGCGCTACCTATTGGCCCGCTCGACGGTGGCCAGCTTTACAGCTCGCTCATCGAAAAGAAGGTCAAGTCGCAGGTGCTTGCCAGAAACGCCGCCATGATGCTCACGATAGTGATGGTAGCAATCGTAGCGGCGTCGATACTGCTCCCGTACGTGATTTAGAGAGATAGAAAGACGTACGGAAAGCAGCTGCAGGGATCAACCTAGATTCTGGGAGAAAACGGCAAGGTAACTTGGGCCATTCCCGATCTGTCCACTACATCCCAGTGCTCTACAATCTTGCCGTCCTCAATCCTGTACAGGTCGGCAGATCTTGTGGTAACTCCTTTGCCTGTTTGCTTGTTGGCAGCAGTCGTAGTCAGCATGACAAACACTCTGTCATCTTCAGCAACAATATGGTCTAT
>DASUXB010000165.1:0-2555 GCA_036378195.1 Nitrososphaera sp. | reverse complement strand
GCCCGCCTGCCTCTCGATGACTCTTACCGCCTTCTTTGGCGCGCCAAGCGGGTTGACGTTTGAGCTAAAGTCTACCCTGACCTTTTTGTGGTCCACCGAGTAGATGCCGCCGTGAGAGCAGGCGCCGGTTGTCATCAAGGTTCTTGTATTGTTCTCTGTATTTAGAATGTGCGCCTCTCCGTTTGGAATAACGATTATTAGCTGCGACACATCTCAAACGCCCGTATATGCTCAAGGTAGCAGTGATAGGCGCCACCGGCGCCGTGGGCCAGGAATTCGTCGTGGCCCTGCACAAGCACAAATGGTTCCAGCTTACGCAGGTGGCAGCTTCTGAAAGGTCGGTAGGCAAGAAATACGTCGACGCCCTCCGTGACCCCAGTTCGGGGATACTGAGGTGGCACAACCGCGAGGAAGTGCCCGAGTACGTCAAGGACATGGTGGTCAGCAAGGTTGACGACATCAAGCCGGAGAACTTTGACCTCATATTCACCGCGCTAGAGTCTGATGACGCGATGGTTATCGAGCCTCGGTTTGCCAAGACCACGCCGGTCATAAGCACCGCCGCGGCATTCCGCTACGAATCCGACGTCCCGATACTCATCCCGGGCGTAAACGACGACCAGGCCGGCCTGTTGAAGGCTCAGAGCAAGAACAGGGGCTGGAAGGGGTTCGTCGCTCCGCTGCCAAACTGCACGACCACCGGGCTGGCAATCACGTTAAAGCCGGTCCTTGACAAATTCGGCATAAACAAGGTGATAATGACCTCGATGCAGGCGCTTTCCGGCGCAGGCAGGTCGCCGGGCGTAATCGCGCTGGACATCACCGACAACGTCATCCCGTACATACCAAAGGAGGAGGAAAAGGTGCAGAGAGAGGCGAAAAAGATCCTCGGCAAGTTCGCCAAGAACGCAATCACGCCGGCGGATTTCCGCGTCAGCTGCACGTGCACCCGTGTACCGGTCCTTGACGGCCACACTGAAACGGTCTTTGTCGAGACGGCCGAGGCGGCAGAGCCGGAAGACGTGAAAAAGGAGATGCTAAAGTTCTCAAAGAACGTGTCGATAGGCAAACTCCCGTCCGCGCCAAAGGAATACATCGTGGTCCACGATGACCCGACTAGGCCGCAGCCGAGAATTGACCGCGAGCTCAACGACGGCATGACGACGGCAGTCGGCAGGCTCCGCAAGGATACGGCCTTTGACAACGGGATAAAGTATGTCTTGCTGTCTCACAACGAAAAGATGGGTTCTGCCAGGGGCGCCGTCCTGTTGGCAGAGCTGCTGAAAGACAAGCAGATCCTCTAGGCTTTTTTTATTATTAATGATGGCGCATGTGCCGGTCGCCAGGCTGCACTGGCACATTGCCCTTTTGCGGCTACTATTGCATTTTCCCGGTAGGCGGGGAACTTAAATTACCGCCAGCCAGCAATAATTCACCGACGCCTTTTCATAACTTGAAAGCTTGTAAAATATTGAATTAAAGCACCGTTTGGGGTCATATTATACGTTTATTAACACCCAGTCTCTTAAGTTATGCTCGGCTTTCCATGGGGAAAATAGACGATCTCGACGTCAAAATTTTAAGCGAACTAGCCAAGGATGCCAGCATTTCTGTGCCCAAGCTATCCAAAAAAATCAACATCAACTCGTCCGTCGTGTACAGCAGGATAAAGCGTCTTGTGAAAAAGGGTCTCATCAAGAAATTCACGATTGTGATAAACGACGAGGCGCTTGGCTTTAACGTAAAGGCGCTGACGGGCATCAACATGGATTCAAAGCTGCGCGACAACGTCCTCAACGAGCTCTTCAAGATCCCGGAGGTGCGCGAGGTCTCTGAAGTGACGGGCAGGTTTGATATCCTTGTCACCATGAACGCCCACTCTCTTGACGAGATGCACCAGCTGATCTCGGAAAAGATAGGCAGAGTCGAAGGAGTACAAAAGACCGAGACATTCATCGAGATGCGCAAGACGGTCAGGGAGCTTGCGTACCCGTCCTCGATAGAAAAGTAGCAGTTTTTAAGCTATAAATAACTAGAATGTGCCCTGTAGGTCGGATCTCGATCGCTTGGACACTGTGAGGCAGGTCTCCGTAGGAAACAAGATCAAGGACTACTATGAAGTCACCAAGCCCAAGATCTGGTATCTTCTCGTTTTCACTACCTTTGGCGCGGCCCTCACGGCGTCGTTCTACTTTCACATGCCACTATCGCTCTCGACGTGGGTCCTGCTCATTGGAGGCGTGACCGCCGGCTCGGCCGCGGCAGAAACCCTGACAGGGTACATCGACCGCGACATTGACGCCATGATGGACAGGACGAAGGACCGGCCCATCCCGTCGGGTAGGATATCCCCGAAAAACGCCCTTGCATTTGGGCTGATACTGACTGCGATATCCCTTGTCATGTCATGGTTTGTCAACATCTGGGCGTTTGGGCTCATGGCCTTTGGGCTCTTTGACAACGTCATAGTCTACAGCAAGTGGCTCAAGAGGCGCAGCCAGTCAAACATCATACTGGGCGGGTTTTCGGGAGGCGCGCCGGCGCTCATTGGCTAC
>DASUXB010000164.1:0-2135 GCA_036378195.1 Nitrososphaera sp. | reverse complement strand
CCTGGCTTCAATCATAACGTACCTTCAAAGGCGCAGAATATCTGCTTTGTGCATACATATAGCGTTATAAACTGCAACCAACAATTCCATGCCGTTGACCAAGCTGGGCGACGCGTACCGCAAAGTGCGGGGCCTGACCTCTGACCGGCCGTCCAACTTTGGCTGGGTGCTAGAAGGCAAGCTAGCCGGCTCCGGAATGCCTGTCACAAAGGCCGAGTTTGACTGGGCGAAAAGTCAGGGAATATCTGCGATAGTGACGGTGAGGGAAGGGCCGCTCCCGGAAGAGTGGGTCAACGGAAGTGTCGGCTATCTCCACTTGCAGGTGGACGACTTTGCCGCGCCAGAGATTGAAGACATTGAGCGCGCAGTCGAGTTTATCGACGCGCAGCCAGGGCCGGTGATGGTCCACTGCGCGGCAGGAAAGGGCAGGACCGGCGTCATTTTAGCAGCATACCTGATAAAGAAACAGGGACTAGCAGCGCAAGAGGCAATAGACAAGATACGCGCAATGCGCCCCGGCTCCATCCAGTCCGACGCGCAGGAATGGGCGATAGAGATGTATGAAAAATACCTGAAAAGCAAAAAATGATTCTATTCTGGCACCGAGTCTATCACGAGCTGCCCGTTCTGCAACTTGACAAACAGATACCTGTTGTCCTTGAATATCAGCGTGATCTCGTTCTTGGTTTCCTCGACGTCGAGGAGCTCCTGACCCTTTATCCCGTCATACTTGGCCATTTCGCCTTTGGAAAAGGCGGGCGCCTTTAAAAGTGTAATCGTGCCTCATTAGGCGGCGATTGGTCGGTGCCATTCACCTAACTTGGATCATGGATCTCTGACGAGGATGTCTTCATAGGTCCGCTCGTAGTCATGGAATAACCCAGCTCATATGTCACAGGATAATACATTACACCTCCAAATCCAAAAATATGATAACTTATTGAATGCATCACCGTAACCTCTCTGCAACCGTGGCCCGTTTCACAAGCTTGAAATCGCGATTGATACATCAAAGGTAGGAGAAATAGTATAGCCACAATAATTGGGACAGTTAGAATTTTTTTCATACAAAATCCCATATTCAAAAGGCGATGATAAGCATTATTGTGCGGTAAATGCACCTAATTGGGCACGATAAAAGTGTTAATCGGCTATTTCCTGATCAAGGCTGTCAAGGCACAGCGCGAGAAGCTCGTTGCTCCTCTTCATGATGTACTCGGGGAACTGCTCGAACGTGAACACGTACTGCTGCTGAAAGTTCGGCGGTATGAATCCGCCGTGCGTTATTACTTGCACGACTACGTACTGCTCGTTCACGGTCGCTATCTCTTCCTCGGCAGACTGGTCCATCTCCTCTATGGTGTGCCTGTACAGCACCACGGGCTTGCCCGTCCTCGTGGCGATGATGGACGCCCTCCTCAGCCTGTCACGCAGCCGTCCCGTGACCCAGCTATCAAGGGTAACCTGCTCGTTGGTCAATTGCAGATAATTGGGCGAAAATATCTAGATAAGACAGTATGCCAATAAACATAGACTTGCGGGTAAACAGTCCTTACTTGCCAGTACTTCTTGAATGTGCTACCTGCCCCCGATGCCAACAAACACCCGGTTGTCTGTTATTACGATATAGCAGCAAAAATGCGTACCATTTGGTAAAAAATCATTCAACCGAAATTCGAAATTCGCGGCCGTCTATTTCCACCTGCTTGTAGCTCACCTTGTCAAGGGGCTCTTTTGACAGCACGGCTGCCTTTACCCGTACAAGATAAGTCATCTCTTCTTTCATGGCCGACAACACCGCACTTTCCTCGTCGTCAAGGCCGGCGACGTACGCCGCCGCAAGTATGTCAGTCGGGTTGTACTGCCTCTCCTTGCGCAGCTGCTGGAGGTTCCTTGCCAAGTCGCGCAGCAAGCCTTTTGCAATCAGCTCCTTATCGCGCTTTGTCGATATGAACACAACCAGGTTGCCCCGCTCTGAAGACGAATAGCCTTCTTGCGCCTTGTACGCAACGTCGACATCCGCCGGCAGAATCTCTGTCGTTTTCTCGCCGTACGCAAGCACGTACTTGCCGGACGTTTTCAGCTCCCTTATGACTGCCAGCTTGTCTGTGCCCTCAAACGCCTGCAACACGGAA
>DASUXB010000163.1:0-2778 GCA_036378195.1 Nitrososphaera sp. | reverse complement strand
GAACGAGTTTTCCTTTTGCTTGCGCAGGCGGTGTACCCATCCCCTGACCGTCACTTCTTTTCCGACAAAACTGGCGTTCTTGACCTCGCTGGCGCGCATATGTTTGATGTCTGTCACGCAGACCTGATTATTATAAAATGTTTTTTAGCTTTTGAAAGCTGCAAGAAGTACCCTTCTTATGGGCGCCCATATGCGCTTGTCCTTTGCCTTCTCCGGGGTAAGGAGAAGCTGTATCGCCATCCCTTGATAGATGGCAAAGAGCATCCTGACAACGCCCTCAGCCTCTGCGACATCCACTTTGATGACGCCTACCGACGATGCAAACTCCAGAAGAGTCTTCATCCTGCCTATCGCCTCTTCGAGGCCGTCTCTGAACACCTTGGCTATCTTGTCGCTCCTCCTGCCGCTGACCCACATCTCAAAGAGCAGGGCGGTAAAGTCGGGGTTTTCCTGCAAGTTTCTCTTTAGGACTTCAATCATGCCGTCCACCAACTCTTCCAGCGTCCGGGCGCTTGACAGGCTGCTGACAGAAGAGTCCCACATCGGCTCAAAGCCAAATGCCAGCGCCTTTGAGACCATGTCCTCCTTGTCCTTGAAGTAGTAGTGCAAGAGGCCCCTGCTGACCTTGGCGGCGTCTGCGACGTCGTTGATGGTGGTGTTCTCATAACCCTTTTTCGAAAGCACGGCAAGCGTCGCCTCCATCATCCTCTCGGCCTTTTCCTCCTTGCCCCTCCTCGGCACAAATACACACTGCGCGCCTGTCGGTTATTATGATTTGTGCTGGACGCCCAACAAAGATTCTTTGCTCCCAAGCTCCTTCATCTACCACCTGACACCGTTCTGGTAATGGACGTATGCCAACCCGAATTTCCTCTTGACCTGCAGCCTCTAGGTCTCTTCGCCTCTTTTTATCATCCTTGAAAGGTGCGGTATCCTAGGCACGCCGACGGCAAAGGCTGTCGCCACTATCGCAAGAAAATAGTATTCGTAGCCGATTGCCATGCCGATTGAAGCCGCAAACCACACGGCGGCCGCAGTAGTCAGGTTTGTTATCTTGCCGTCAAGCTCGCTCTTTAGGATGAGCCCCGCGCCGAGAAAACCAATGCCGGAGATTATCTGCGCCGCTATCCTTGACTGCGAGTTTGGGTCTACCAGTGACGAAAGAAAAGTGAAAATCATCGCTCCCCCTATCACAAGGCAGTGCGTGCTTATTCCTGCCGCCTTGTTCCTCGACTCCCTCTCTGCACCAATGGCAAAGCCTGCCGCAAGAGAGATCCCGATGCCGACCAAAAAACGCATTTCATAGCCGGTTGGTATCCCTTCAAATACCATCTTGCTCTATTGACAAAAATGATATTTTAACAGTGAGGGTAATGTTATCCCTTTTTTTTGCAATACGCGGCCGGCGTTTTTTCCTGCATCCGTTTTCCAAGAAAAAAGAAAAAAAGAGGAAAGGTCAGGATGATATTGCCTTTCTGCCCTTTGCAAAGAAAGCCGCCGCGACTCCTCCAAAGATGGCGCCCAGCGCGCCGACGTACAGCAGAGTCTCGTTGCCTCCTATCGACAGCATCGGCGTGCCAGAACCATTCGGATTCTCATGAGTGGTTACCCACTTTCTTGCCGCAAGCAATGTCTGCTCGTTGCACTCTATCCTGTCAATGTTGTACTTTGCGCATTCTGCAAGCTGGTCCGGAGTGGCGCCCGCGGTGGGGTTGCCGTTGACGCCATACTGCGCGTGCGACTGCTGAACCGTTCCTGCCGCAAGTGCCAAGGCTATCCCTGCTGCTGCGGCCAGCAGGGCCGTATAGTTTTTTGACTTGTCCATGCACCAGTTATCAAGGGCGCTCTGGATAATCCTGCGTTCCGGACGCGCCCGTCGGCGCCTGTTCTGGCTCTAGAACGCGGCCTTCAAAGCATCGGTACTTGACTAGGAGCATGTAGCCAAGAAACCCGACGACTGCGGCTCCTGCGAGAGGCAGTACGGACGAGGCAAGACCTGGCGTGGCAAGCGCGCTCTGGCCGGCCATGGCGACCTTTTCTTTGGATATCTCTGTCGACTCTTCTATTGTCTGCTGCTGTTGATGATGGCCCGCGCTCGCCTCGGAGACGACGTAGTTCTGGCTCGCCTGTACAGAAGGAGGCTCTTGCACGTACTGGAACAGAAAAGAGCTGCCTGCGACAAACACCACGAGCGCGACTGCGCCGGGCGCAACCAGCGGGAGGATGCCCCTTGCGTTTCTCCTGTCAGACGGCGCCTTGTCCGCCCTTTCAAGCAGGCTGAACCTCCACATCCTCCATGCCTCTAGCCACAGCACGCCGGCCGCCGCGGCCGGCACTGCCAATCCATAGACGCTCCACGACGACAGGTTGAATATCACGTACAGGACGGAAACGGCGGAAAACCCCGAAGCATAGAACGCAAGCCTCGGTACAGAGAACCTCCCAAAGTTCACGTACGACTCAAGCGCCCTGACCCTCACCTTGCGGATGACGTACACCCTGCCGTGGCTGTCCTTTGCGGCAAGGCCCATCCAGACCAGATTTTCCACTTGGTAGTCGGCCACGCTAGGGCTGGACAGGCCCAGGTCGCGCTGTATTTCCCTTATGCCTCCCGGCTCGCCCTTTCTCAACAGGTACAGGTACACCTGCAAGGTCCTTCCCTGCAGCTTGCGCTCGATGTCGCCCTCTCCTTCCATATGAGAAGAGTTGGCAGAAGGGAAATTTAAGGAGCACCAAAACAGAGGCCGTTCTGGGATTAGAACACGTGTTTTATAATCC
>DASUXB010000162.1:0-2777 GCA_036378195.1 Nitrososphaera sp. | reverse complement strand
GCCGATGACTCCTGCCAAGATACAGGAGCACGAGCCCACTGCCGTGCAGCGAGATTCCTCTGACCAAAAGATCGTTGAAAAGGGTCAGGAAGGGACCGACCCGGAGCGGGCAAAGGAAATAGCCCGGAGCAAGGGAATGGCAAAGGGAACGGCGGGCGCATGGAAGACCGGCGACGAATACGAGCAGGGCTCCGCTGGTACGAGCTCGTAAAATAAATAAAATCAGTCAAGCGGTGCAGAGCTCCCGGTGCGACCGGTAGCTTTGCATATTTTTCTGTCTCTTGCGCTTTTCAAAAAAACTACGCGACTCATTATATTCAGAATTGCATAACTACTTCATGTTAGACATTTTCAAAAAGAACAAGCGAGGGTACCTATGGGTCACACTCGGCTTTTTCCTTGTCAGTCTAGCCGTTCACTGGACTTTTGCATGGTTTGCGTACGTCCAAGCGCAGCGGGAGCACAATCAGCCTATAGAGACAAGCGGCTACATTTACGAGACTGTGCGCGACACGATGGAAAATTGGCAATCTGAATTCCTGCAGCTGATATGGCAGGTCGCGGGCCTTTCGTTTCTATTGTACGTTGGATCTCCGCAATCCAAGGAATCAAGCGACAGAATGGAAGCAAAGATCGACCTGCTTGCCAAGAGCCTAAAAGATCTTGCAGAGAATCCAGAGAAAGTGAGGAAAACGCTAAACGAAATCGACGAAAAGTATTACAAAAACAAATGACTGGCTGACCGACCGGCCTGAACCGATTTGCCAGACGCGGCAAGAGCCTGCATATCCCCGCCGTGCCCCTTTTTCCTGACTTCCCGTGAGGTTGTCTAGCGTGTTACTGCCCAGTGGTACGCATCTTCTGAATCAAAGTGGGCGGTACAGTTGCTTCCGTCGTCTAACGTGTACGTGATCTCTAGCGCAAACAAGTTTCCCTTGCTCTTTGGATGCCACGATCCCGACCTCTCGTAATCGATGGTTCCCCCTTCCACCCAAGTGACAGGAATCCCTATTACTCCTGCCCACCAGCCTGAATGATCACCGTCGCGTGCAAGGCTAGCCAAAAGCGAGGTCTTGCGCTTCAGTTTGCTTGACCCTTCCACGTTGTCCAAGTGTTCTTGCTTTGCCTTGTTGACAAGTTTCACTACGACTGCCCTGACCTCTTTTTCTCTCTTCTCGTCGCCGCCCAGTTTTATCGTCAGCACCAGCCTTCCAGATTCAAGCGAATTGAGTGACTCTGCAGGGGCCGGTGTGCACTCAAAGTCGACGCGGTACGGGCACGAAGCCGTGTCGCTGGAATCAGTACCGTTCCATTGCGCGTCTTTCATATGCTAAAATAGGTTGTTTGAACCTTAAAGACAATCGAAAACTGACCCCGACCGTTGCCAAGGCTTGCTTTCTACAAGGCGCTCGCGCCTTTTTGTTCACAACTGTTTTAGATTATAATTGGCATATTAAGGACATGATGGCCAAGCACGAAACTACCAAGCTTACAAACTCTACATACGACATAATAAGAGCTCTCGAAAAGGATGCAGATTTTCTCTATTCTACCGTCGACAAGTACATTGATGATGCTAACAAGGATAACCGCTCCGATCTCATCGAAGTATGGAACACGATGAAGCAGGACAAGGAAAGGCACGTACAGATGCTAAGAGAAGCACTTGCCAAGGAAGCAAAAGAAGAGCGCCTAAAGTAAGCAGGTGAAAAGATACTCTCAACAACGACAAAATTTTTTTGTACAACCTTACAATATTAAAAAAAGCTTGTCGGGTTAATTGGCGATGCGGCTAACAGAGAAATACTTTGTCTTCCTAGATCATACACACGGATATGGCTAAAAGAGGATTTGCAAGCGAGACAACCGTTCACGAATCTTATGACGGCAAGACCAGAATAAAGCAGTTCTTGCGAGTCAAAGCTACTACTACTAGTAATAATACTGCAAATTCAAAAAGGCGCGTCTCTTTACGTCCTTCGCTCATTGCAGGCTTTCCCGGCACGGGGCTTGTGGGTTCTATATCGGCCAACTTTATAATTGAAAGAGCTGACATGCACCAGATAGCGTCTGTCGACTCGGAATTCATATTGCCTACCGTTACCTACATCGGCGACAAACTGAGACACCCCTTCCGCATTTATGCCGATGAAAAGGGTTCGCTATACGTCATAGTTTGCGAAGCCCCGCTGATGCCGGATGGAATTCACAGTATCATGGACCTAGTGGTGTCGTGGGCAATCAACAACGGGATTAGCGAGGTGATAACCCTTGACGGCATACCCGTCAACGGATGGCCTGCGAAAAACCGGGAATCTATGGTTCTGACCAGCCATTCTGATAACCAGCGGCAGCAGCAATCATCATTACCATCCGCTCCAGCATCATCAGGTGATGACAATAACAATGATGATGACAATAATGAATTAAAATCCTCATTCTCTCCTTCCTACCATCACAAAAAGACCACTCTGATAACAGGCATGTCAGCAGGGCTGCTATCGTCATGCCTGTCACGCGATATGGCCTGCAGCGCAGTTCTTGTCCCGACAGCCAGTGGCGTGCCTGACCCCGAGGGAGCGGCGCTATTGCTCCAAACGATAAGTGAAATGCCAAATATTCCACTTGAGTTAGACGTCAATCCTCTTTTGAAGGAGGGCAAAGAGATCAAACGCAGGCTGACAGAAACCATAGCAAGCCTTAGGCAGCAGGAAGAAGCACAAACGACGCCATATCCAGCGGGAAGATCGATGATGTACGGCTAGCAGCTGGCATAT
>DASUXB010000161.1:0-6639 GCA_036378195.1 Nitrososphaera sp. | reverse complement strand
GTCATGTCTCATTTGCACGACCTTGCAACATTTGCAATAGGTGCCGACTGCGCGGTGGTGGTGACAAACATGGTAAGAAACGCGCCCACCGAGACGGGCAAATCCATACAGCGAGAGTACCTTGGAAGCTCGGTTTCGATATACTCGCACGTCAGGATGAAACTCTCCGTGGTGGACCTCTCCAGAGGGCGATTCCACGCTGCTCTCTTGCAGCCGCCTGGCGGCAGCGCGCAGTTTGCAATCACTTCGCGTGGCCTGTCGGACAGAGGAGACTAACCGTTTTATAGAACGGCAGTCTAAAAACAACCGTGGACGTTTCGCCGCAGGAACTTGTCGTCAAGCAGGACAAGATGCCGCTTTCAGTCATCCTGCCCACGTACAACGAGTCGCAAAACATCTCCAAGATGCTAGACTCGATTGCAGAGGCGCTCCCGCGCAACGCGCCTGCTGAAATCATAGTAGTCGACGACAACTCGCCCGACGGAACCGCGGACATTGCGGCCAACCACGCCAAGAACCTCGGCATCCACGACAAGCGCCTGCACATACGCGTCGTGCGCAGGCAGGGCAAGCAGGGCCTCAGTTCTGCAATCCTTGCAGGCGTCCATGAGGCGACGGGCGAGGTGGTCGTGGTCATGGACAGCGACCTTTCCCATCCTGCACACACCATACCCAAGATGCTTGAGGAGATAAGACAATCAAGGTGCGACATCGTAGTCGCCTCCAGGTACATCAAGGGAGGCGCCATATCGGGCTGGCCCTTCAAGCGCAAGCTCATGAGCAAGGGCGCGACCAAGATAGCAAAGTACAGCCTCGGCATCAAGATAAAGGACCCCATGTCCGGCTTTTTCGCGTTCCGCCGGCACATCATCCATGGGATAAAGTTCGACTCTATCGGCTACAAGATGCTCCTAGAGATGCTAGTCAAGGTCAGAGGGGCGAGGATAAAGGAGATACCCTATACGTTTACAAACAGGTGCGCCGGCGCAAGCAAACTCGACTCGAAGGTGATGTTTGACTATATACGCGCGGTATGGCGCCTATACCGCTACGGCAGGGCCGCATCAAGCGAGCGCAGGACCTCTGTTCGCTTTTTCTCAAAGGCAGGCAGGTTCTACACGGTCGGGGCAAGCGGCCTTTTGGTCAACTATGTCGTCTCGTTCATACTTTCGGCGCTTTTCCCGGGCATCTGGTACCTGCACGCGACGGTGGTCGGCATCATATTCTCGATTACGTCCAACTTTGTCCTCAACAAGATCTGGACGTTTGAAGACAGAGACTTTGCAGCCAGAAAGACGCTTTTGCAGTACGGCATGTTTGCCGGCTTTTCCGCGTTTGGCGCGCTGGTGCAGCTTGGCATAGTGTACGCGCTGGTCGAGACGAGCGAGCTTAGCTATCCATTTGCACTCATTGTAGCTGTCGCCACCGCATCGCTGGGCAACTTTCTCCTGAACAAAAAGTGGACGTTCAAGGAAAAAGTGTGGAGTTAGTTCGACAAGTGACTATTTATATCGACCCCGAATGTGAATTATAACCTACAACAATCTTTTTTGTATGAAATTTATACTATAATTCCACCCTATTAGCATAATTCTAAAATCTTATGTTGGAAAGACTTAATAATTTATCACATCAATTCCAAACAACGAAATAAACTAACTAGATAGGGACCCCCCGTATCACCGGCGCGGCGCGTGGCCGGCCTTTCGATAGGGGGATGACCCTATCTAACCGGCTTTATTACTGTGAGATAATTTTTGAAAATATCAGTTGGACCTGCGCTTTCTTGGCTCTATCAGGCCCATCAGCTGGTAGCCATATTCCAGGTTGTGCTTGACGTGGTTGATGCCGTGCGTTCCGTGCGGGACGAACTTGCCGTCAAGCACGTTCTCGATGTACGTCTTGGCTTTGCGTATCGAGTTGGCGGCGTGCTGTAGCTGGTTGTCGGTGAGCTTGCGGCCAAGGTCCTTTTCCACTTCTTTCTTCAGGTCCTCCGGCCTTGCCAGCTTGCCATACTTTTGCAGGCGCTTGTGGTTGACCGAAAGGTCGGTTATCTTTTTCACGTCGGCGGCGGGCAGGCTTGAAAGCGACAGCTCTAGTTCCTTCTTTGACCTGCCTGTGATGATTGCAAGATTGTCTACAAGGTCGTCGCTGAACGTCACCGGCGCGGTGGGCTGGCTTGCGGACCTTCTTCCCCCCTCTGTCGCGGGCCTTGACGCATAGCTGGCCAATGGGTCTTCAAAAGGCGCGCCGGCCTTGCGCTCCTGATAGTAGCGCTCGATGCCATAGACGCCTACCGCCTCGCCCCGCGTGTCTACGCCCTTGTCCAGTATCGAGATGACATCAACTATTATCCGGGGAAAGTGCAGCTTCAACTGCGCAGACGCCTTGGGATAGTTTTCCATGATGTCCATGTAGATGTAAAACGTGGCGTCGTTTACGGCCTTTGTACCTGCCCTCTTTGAGTCCATGCCCTTTGCTGCAACTGTCAAAAAGTCGCACAGGTCCGATTGCGAAAACGTGTGGCCCGATACAGTGCAGGCATCGGCCACCGCCTTGATGGAGGCTATCCACTTGCCGTACGCGTTGACAGTTGCGAGCGACACGTTGCCCACAAACTCTACTGCCTTTTTGCGGATCTCGGCATCCTCTATCTTTAGCATGTCAAGCGATGACGAAAGAATGTTTCCGAGCGAAGCGGAATCTTCGAGCCTTGGTGAGGTTGTAGCAGGTTGCCTGCCAGAAGCCATAGCGAGCTGTACTATCACCACATGCCTTAAAGCTTTCGCAACACCTCGACACTAGTCGTACAATCATCATCAGCAGCAACTATTTACCTGCCCGCCCAAGACACAAAGCACGATGGACACGCTAGAGACGATATTTTCCATGCAGAAAGAGCTTGCAGGCATGATGGACTTGTCGAGATATCCCGCGACGGCCGAGGGCAAAGTCTCGGCTCTTTCCACCGCGATAATCCACGAAGCGGTGGAGCTTCAGCGCCTGACTAACTGGAAGTGGTGGAAAAAGCCTTCCGGCTTTGACGAGGCGGCTGCAAGGGAGGAGTTGATAGACATCTGGCACTTTGTTGTGCAGGCGTCTCTGGAACTTGGCATGACGCCGCAGGACATACTCGATGAATACAAAAAGAAAAACCAGGTAAACCGCGACAGGCAAAAGTCAGGCTATTAATGGCGCTAACTTTTCGAGGTCGGTGACTCCGGTCATGTCGATTATCTTGACCTGCTTCCGGAACGCCTCGACCTTTTCCCGTGGAGACAAGAGTATAGGGTACGGGCCTTCTGCCCCGATTATCCTGCCCTGCCCATCGATGCCGTTTCTGTGCAGGGCCAAAAGCGCATGGCCTGCCATGTGCCCCTTCACCTCTCTGCCGCACACCACTATCCGCTTCAGGCCAGGGTGTGCAAAAGCGTAATCGATGATGGCATCGATGCCCTTGTTCTCGGACAAGAGCCGGCCGGCTATCGCGACCTTGCCCATTATTTCAGACTTGGAAATCTCTTCAAGAAGGTCTATGCTGCCAAGGGTGCATATTGCCACCTCTTTGCCCCTGCCCTCGAAACTCTCGTGCTTGACTGGTATGAGCGCCTCGCAAATCTTGCCTGCCGCGTCGTCAAACTTTTTCTTAAAAGTCATAGGCCCCAGCTGACCTTGTTTGTAGGAACCACGCGCACAAAGGGCGCCTCGCCCTCCTTCCAGGGGTCGAGCCTGACCCACGCAAACCTGTCGTGGAAGATCTTGTATAGGCGCGCAAACTCTTTGCCCCTCTCTATTATCTCGGCCATGCCCTGCACGCATACCGCCTTGTTGCCAACCGAGCTGTCATAGATGTCGACTGCAAGCGCGACTTTGTCATTTTTCTTTACGTTCTCTAGCTTCCGGGTTTCAAGGTCCGTGGCAAAGTAGAACGCGCCGGCCTCAAACACGTACGACACAGGGACTACGTGCGGAGTGTTATCGTGGCAGGTCGCAAGCCTGCAAGCCTCGTTTGCAAGCAGGAACTCTTTTTCGGCCTTGGTAAACGAGATCAATTATACAGGAATTTCCTGTTTCTCGTATTTATTATAGCCGGCGCGAAGCAGAGGGTGGCAACAGCCCGCGCCCTTGCGCTGGACCCAAAGATCCTCCTGATAGATGAGCCTTTTGCTAGCCCGGCGCTGCCGCCTTGGATTCGCGCCAGCGGCTGTAGCGGATCATCAATATCCCTGCCGCAATAACGATGAGCGAAAGCGCAAGGAATGCAGGGGAAAACACCGGCTGCAGCTGCCCCGGCGCGGCTGACGAGTACTCGCACTTGCCGCCATCGCAGATCTTGGCCACCGGGAACACCAGAAGCACGATGACAAACGTAACGAGCAGCGCGACTCCTGCTGCGGACACTATTGCGCCCGACTTGGCCAGCAGTTCAATGCCGGTAGCCAACGCAGACCGTTGCGCCTTGGGAGCACATAACTATTTCCGCTCAGCTCAGATCAGAGGCTGGTCGCGTCCAAGGTCGAGTACTTGCAGCCGTCGCTCGTTGTGCGCTTGAACTGGCTGTCAAAGTAGAGGAACGGCTTGCCCTTGTCCTGATGCTGCCGCCAGAGGTCGTGGACGTTTTCAAAGTACTCTTTCTTTTTGCGCCCCTGCATCCGCAGGATCTCGTGCGAAAGCACGTGCGAAATGCGCGGGCAGTTTTCCTCCGCAAACATGGCGTTGCGCTTTGTCTCCGATCCTTCCTTCGGCCTGTTCCAGAACGCAAGGCCAAAGTTGTCGGTGGTGTAACCCTCTGTCTTGCAGTCCGTGAAAAACGGCTTGAACGGAGTCAGGTAAAAGTGGTATATGTCATGGCCCCTGCTTTCGTGGTCGCGCAGGAAAAGCGCAAGCGACATCCTGTCAAACAGCTTGCCCGGTATCACGGGCAGTATGTCTGCTTCCACTGCTATGTCAAAGTCGTAATAGCGCCTTATCCACCACTTGAAAAAGCGCGCCATGGAAGACACGTAGCCCCAGTCCTCGGCCTGCAGGCGCACCCATTCGTCATTGCGGGCGACATAAATGAAGAACAGTTTCTCTGCTTTCAAGGCCATGCTACTACTCGTGATGGTGACCGTGCATGTTGCTGCCTCCGCAGCTGCAGCTGTGCTCGTCCTCGCCCCCCATCCAGCCTATCCTTTCGGGCTGCGGGTGGCTCTTGCTCACGTGCTTGGTCAGCTTGTAGTCAGAGTCAAAAGTCTCGCCGCAGACGTTGCAGGTCAAAAGAACGCGGAACTCTTTCAACATGCCATGATTAAATAAGAAGGCATTAAAACCTTATGACGCTTGGCCTATGACCCTACGAAATACAAACAGGACTCGATGGACAGCTGGAACAGCCGTGCGCGTGATTACCACGACGGCTGGGCGGGCGCGGGGCGCGGGCCGTTCCGGTCTACAAGAGAGCTCGTAAATGCGGCCGGCATTTTGGAAGACAATTTCGTACTGGACGTTGCGTGCGGCACCGGCGCCGTGTCAAGGGAGGCATTTTCTCGCCTCGGGCCGGCGGGAATGCTTGTGGGGATTGACTTTTCAAGAGGGGCGCTAAAGATAGCAAGGGAAAACGTGCCGGCGGGCCACTTTGTAGAGATGGATGCAGAGAATATTGGTCTGCGAGGCAGGTTCGACAGGGTGCTGTGCCAGTACGCACTAATGTTCTTTCCAGAGCCGGCGCGCGTGCTGAAAGAACTGCGCGTGCTCTTGAAAAAAGGCGGCACGATTGCAGTGGCCGTGCACGGCACGGCTCAGGGTGTGCCCTATTTCAGCACCATAATGGAGCCGGTGCTAAAGCGCATACCGGACATCAGGCCGGAAGGTGCGCCGACGGTGCACCGTTTTGGCGACCCGAAGGACCTTGAAAACGTGCTGGCTTCTGCAGGTTTTGCAAGCGTCACTGTCAAAAAATTCGTGTTCGATTATGAAGCAGGCCCGTTTTCCGAATACTGGTCAGACTACATGTCTACGACAGCAGCCGCCATACGGCCAAAGATAGAGGCAAAGGGCGCGCAGGTGGTGGCCGAGATAAAAAAGGAAGCAGAGGAAAAGGCGCAGCGTTTTATCAAAAACGGAGAGATAAGGTTCCCGTGGGACGTCCTCGTCGCGACTGCAAAAAGC
Source organism: Nitrososphaera sp. (assembly GCA_036378195.1). GTDB lineage: Archaea > Thermoproteota > Nitrososphaeria > Nitrososphaerales > Nitrososphaeraceae > Nitrososphaera. Next base: position 489 of record DASUXB010000161.1, on the reverse strand, counting down.
TAACTATGTACAGTAACTTTATTACATTCACGCCTAATCCACGGACATATGCCTCCATGCAACAAGGAATGCAAGGTAAAGGTCTACGAAGCAAGAAACATCAAGTTCACCAACAAATTTCCCGTCAACGGTGGAGCAAACTGCAACAAGACCCTGAAGGGCGACCAGAAACTCGTCGACTTTGTAAAAAGGTCTGTTGAGAGCAAGACTACTCCGATAGAAGGCCACCTGTGCGCTGAAGGGTGCACGTGCGATCCAGTAGGGACGCCAAAGTGGGGAAACTGGCGCAAGTACAAGTTCAAGATGACAGTGGTCGACGGCAACTGCAAGTTTCCGATTGCAGGCAACTATGAGAAAAGGTCGGGTGTGTCGGAGGGCGTGTGCGTAGAGCCGGAGGATTCTGAGGATGACTATGGCGAAGTCCCGATAGCCTACGCAGGCAGCGGCAGGAGCGCAAGAAAGACGCAAAGAACCGCTTAGGGATTTTTT
>DASUXB010000160.1:0-5808 GCA_036378195.1 Nitrososphaera sp. | reverse complement strand
GGACAGTTTATCATTGCTGTACGTCATGAAAAAGCTCTTTGACGAGCATGATCGTTCCAGAGATGACCTAACAGCAGTCACTATCGACGAAGGAATAGAGGGCTATCGCGACGAGTCGCTTGAAATCGTCAAGGACTTTTGTGCAGAGCTGGACGTGCAGAGTAAGGTGATGAGCTACAAGGACCTGTTTGGCATGTCGATGGACGAGGCAATGGTCTTGCGGCCATCGGAGAAAATGTCGTCCTGCTCGATGTGCGGCACGTTCAGGCGCAGGGCCATCGACCTGGCGGCTGAAAGCGTGGGCGCTGACGTAGTTGCAACTGCGCACAACATGGACGACCAGCTGCAGACGTTCATGATTAATTTATTGGCAGGCGACGTGGAGCGCATCGGCTGGATATACCCAGAGCCGATAGAGTACGCCGGCGGCATGAAAAAGATCAAGCCATTCGTTGAACTGTACGAGCACGAGATAGCGTTTTACGCGTTGCAGCGCGAGATCCCGTTCCAGTCGGAAGAGTGCCCGTACATGAACGAGAGCATCAGGACAGATTTGCGCGAGTTTTTCAACAGGATGGAAAAGGAACACCCGGGGATAAAGAACAACGCGTACGCGTCGATGATGAAAGTGTCAGAGAAACTGCGCGTGTCGGTTACAGAGCCAAGGGGCGACAAAAAATGCAAGACCTGCGGCCGCGACTCTACCGGCGACATCTGCTCTGTCTGCAAGACCGTGAGCGTACTTGGACCGACATCGCAAAAAATCGACCGCTAATGTAATATAGCGAATTTTGTACAGGCTTTGTGGAGGCAGGTAGGGTCGGGGTGCTAGCCGTGCCCCTCACTGGAAATCGGCTTCATGCCAGGACCAGCAACTGCTGGGTAAATCCGCTGGGAGGAGGTACCCGCTTGCCTTGCGGAAATGAAATCACGCCGTGTCGGATGGTTATGAGCAGCGATCTGCGCGAAGGCGCGGCGTCGACTGCGCATCGTCGAAATGGGTGAGGTCCGGGAGGGAGCAACCCTAAGGCGGCGTAGCCATGCTAGCACGTCTACGTGGTGGATCTCGCAGGGCTTGAGATGGGGCCTTTTGCCAGCGGTGGTACCGGCAGGCTGCCTCCACTTTCTCTTTTGTGTATACTCGGGGCTCGTATGTTATCCCGGGCATCGTCATTCTAGTTCAGGATGATCGTGGCTCTAGTAATGGTGGCTATGATGATGGGAATGGTGATGGAAAGCTCCGTCCATCATCCTTCCAAAGCTCGAATGGTCCATTGGATTCGCAGGCGAGGTGTAAAGCACTTTTCCGTTGCCGGCGTCGACGATTACCTTGTGGATGGTTCCGTCGTTCATGTTTGCCACCGTGATAGTGTATACCAGATAGTCATGCACTACGCCGAGGCTGCCTTTGACTGCCGTGCCGTTGCCCTGGCTTTCCGCCGCCTTTGAAGCATCGGTGAGAGTTACGTGGAGATGCTCGCTCAGAAAAGTCTTTGCAGCTTGCCGGACGTTTATGCTCCCTACTATATTGTCCATTGTTGCTGCTTGGGTGCTGTTTTTGTTATTGGCCGCCGGAGGGATTGTTCCACTCTGCCCACCGGTGTTGTTTCCAAGAAGATTGGTCGCATTCTGCGCAGAAGCAAACGACGCGACTGCCAACAAGGAAGCAACCACGCCCGCAGCCAAGAGAGCAGAGATTAGGAATTTCTTGTTTCCCAGACTTGACATCAATTCACTATTGCCCTGATGGCTCTTAATACTTGAGGAGGCACAGCTTGTATCCAGATTACCTAGAATAGTGATAGCATAATCGTGAAGAATGTGTGCTTTGTACAATATACGCATAACTACAGTTTTTCTTGCATCGACTTGTTTCCAATCACAAAGCCGTACCAGCAGAATAATATTATGTCAGATTGCAATATCCATCGCATCCTATGTCGCTAACCGGCCTTTTGGTAGTGATCGGCTGTTTGCTTGCAATAGTCCTGCTGTTTTCCTTTTACATCTTTCCGAACTTTGTGTGCGGGTCATCTCAAGCGCCGGCCAAGGAGGGAGAAAAAAGCTTCCAAGACCCTGTGGCCGAGTTCTGCAAAGTGATAAAATAGCACCATAGCATGTGAAATGGGAGCAAGTTAAAAGCGGGAAAGCCATCCAAGGTTCGACAGCAGCAAAAGATGGCAGAGCAGCAGGTCGTCCACACAGGGGCGCTGAATTACCCTCCACGCAGATAACGCGTTCTTTGGACATAATCGTTAAGTAATTTACGCGATTTTTAAAAACATGGAAACGCCCCTCCGCCATGCTTGGTTTGCAGGCGTCGTATGGGCTTGCACCTTTCTCTTTATGCCAGCCGTAACCTTGCCCTCTGTTTATGCCCAGAGCTCGTGGCCGGTCGAGATAAAAAGCGTCACGCTGGTCGACCCTGCCGGATACCCTCTAGCTGATTGCCAGTCCGTCGGCAGGCTGGCCATGATTGAAGTCAAGCTTACAAACCTCTCAGACGCAGTCCAGCCCGCAGCCGTCCTAGTCGAACTGCGCGACAACAGTAGCGGCGTTACGCAATTCCTCCAGTGGCAGACAATGTCCATAAGTCCAAAGGCCACGCAGCAGATGGCCACGAGTTTCGACCCTTCCTCTTTGCCGCCAGCCGGCCAGTACGACTCCAAGGTTTTCGTGTGGGATAAAATATTGACGCCGGCGCCCTTGAGCAGCCCCGTGCAAGTCCCGATAAACTGCTAGGCTCCTATTGGATGATTTTTACCCTCAGTGTCTTTTTCTGCCGAAATTGCGGCGGCTCCTGCCACCACTGCGCCCATATTGCTGGTTGTGGCGCTGCTGATGATGATGAGGGCGGCCGCCGCCACCGCGGTGTTGCTGCTGACGTTGATGTTGGTGATGATTCTGCATCGCAGGGACTTCGATGCCCATCGCCTCGTTCAGCCTGCTTATCGGAAGTTTAGTCTGCCGCAGTATCCTTTCAAACTCGCCGAACCGGTCCGGCGACACGAGCGAGACGGCGGTTCCTTCCGCGCCGGCCCTTGCGGTCCGGCCTATTCTGTGGAAGTAGGTTTCCGGCTCGTTTGGCACGTCATAGTTTATCACATGGCCCACCGCAGGGACATCGATTCCCCTTGCTGCAATGTCTGTTGCGACAAGCACGCTGTCAGCGCCCTTTCTGAACCTGTTCATCACGTGGTCGCGCTCTTTTTGTGACAGGTCGCCGTGTATGGCAGACGCCCTAAATCCTCCTGCCTTTAGGTTTGCCGCCAGCTTGTCGGCCCTGCGCTTGGTAGCTGCAAACACTATCACCTGCTCCTTGTGCGGACGGATGAGGTCTGTCAGGTGGCCGAATTTCTGCTGCTCGCCCACCACCAGGTACGACTGCTCTATGTTGTCGAGGCCTACCTCCTTCGTGTTCAGCCTTATTTCGCGCACCTGCCCTTCTCGCATGTGGCCCTTGGCAAGCCTCAGGATCTCTGGAGACATTGTCGCGGAGAACAACAGCGTCTGTCTGTCTTTGCTGTTCCCGCCCTTGCCGCCCAGCCTCGACAAGATGAACTCGATGTCGTCGATAAAGCCCATGTCGAGCATCCTGTCGGCCTCGTCGAGCACGACAAACTTTACCCCATCCAGCTTTATCGAGCCTCTCTTCATGTGGTCGATGAGCCTGCCGGGCGTGGCGACCACTATCTGGGCACCCCTCTTTAGCAGGCCGGTCTGGACGCCAAAGCTCTGACCGCCGTAAACCGAGACCGTCCATATGTGCACGTATTTTGAAAATTTCACCAGCTCATTTGTGACCTGTACCGCAAGTTCCCGGGTAGGCACGAGTATGAGGGCCTGCACCTGCCTGTTGCCGTTGTTCACTCTGGACAGCAGAGGCAGCCCAAACGCCGCAGTCTTGCCCGTTCCTGTGTGCGCCTGCCCAATGACGTCTTTTCCCTGCAATATGAGTGGTATAGCCGCCTCCTGTATAGGAAAGGGCTTTTCAAACCCGTTTTCTGCAAGCGCTTTCTGTACCTTCTCGTCAAGCCCAAGTTCCTGAAATGTGGTTGCGGTTTCTTCTACGGTCATCTTTTATTTCACTTTTATTTTCTCATACAAAAGCCACGGAAGATGCGGATATTCGTCTTGCACAAGCCTGCCGGAGTCTCTTTGTACCTGACGAGATAGGCCGGTGCATGATATAAACTGTGGCAGCCCTCCATCCACGCACGCACACACATACACAGCATGATTTAAATTGAATCCAGCGAGATTTTCTTTCACAAGTTGCCCATCGACCCCGACTTTCAGGCGCACAGGCGCGCAGAAGCGCACGGCAACCTGAAGGTGTGGCGCGACAACAAGAGCAAGATTGGCATCTACGGCACCGCAGTCGCGGTTGATTTCGACCTCTGTGTCGGCGACGGCGCCTGCATCGACGTCTGCCCGGTAAACGTGTTCGAGTGGCATGGCGAGGGCGCAGAGAGAAAGGCAATGCCAGAGCGCGAGCGCGACTGCATCTACTGCTTTGGCTGCGAGGCAGTCTGCCCCAAGTTCGCAATAAGGGTTACCCCGCTGCAGGTGAAAAGATAAGACATGATCAAGATAGACGAGAGCCGCATATTCCAGATAATAGAGGAGCGCAAGCCCCGTTCCATAGCATTGAACGGCGCCGAGGCTCTGATTCCAAGGCTGCAGGACGTGGCCGACCACGTGCACGAAAGGTTCGGCATCGAGGCGTACGTAATCGGCGACCCGTGCTGGGGCTCGTGCGACCTGAACACTCACGCGGCAGACATGCTGGGAGCAGACCTGCTGTTCAACGTGGGCCACACCGTCGCTATGGAGACCTTTGGCGATAAGGTGGTGATGATAAACGCGTACGACGACGTGAGCTTTGATTCTGTCGCAAAAAAGTTTGCCAAGGACATGCAGGGCAAGTACAGGGCGATATCGCTTGTCACGGACAGCCAGCACCTGGAAGAGGTGGAAAAGGCGCAAAAGGTCTTTGAAGAGTTTGGATACAAAGTCATAATCGGGCGCGGAAAAGGGCAGCTGCGCGACGCGCAGGTGTTTGGCTGCGAATTCTACCCCGCGTGGAACGTGCAAAAGCAGGTAGACTGCTACGTCTTTTTAGGCCAGAGCCAGTTCCACTCGGCAAGCGTGGCCATGTCGACAGAGAAGCCGACGTTCATGCTCGACCCCTATTTTGAAGAGTACACGCAGGTAAACGAGTTTGCGCAGGGGCTGCAAAAACGCGCCATCCTTTCAATATACAAGGCCGCCGATGCGGAGAGAATAGGGATAGTCATCGGCCTGAAGGAGGGCCAGTTTGCGCACGTGCGCGCGCTGGAGCTGAAAAAAGAGTTTGAAAAGCTGGGCAAGAAGGTGCAGCTGATAGCGATAACAGAGATCACAGGCGACAGGATGCAGATATTCAAGGGAATCGATGCCTTTGTCCAGGTGGCCTGCCCCAGGATTGCGACTGACAACCACTTTACAAAGCCGATGCTTTCCGTGCCGCAGGCGCTTGCGCTCATCAAGCTGCTAAAGAAGGAGCCCATCGAAGACTTCCTCAGGCTTCAGCACTGGCTATAGTAACAAGCTTCTAGATGTTGCTTCTTTTTGAAATGCGGCATCCCGTGCAAACAATTAAATAGAGCGTCAAAAACTTTGCTGTTTTTTGAAAATCTTGCATAATTCCGCATTCGTCGAATCACTATAGAAATATTCATACAAAAATAAGTGTGACATCGCATAAAATATTGAACAGATAACTATGATTTCCCCATATTTTATTTAGAACATTTACAATAATAA
>DASUXB010000159.1:0-5317 GCA_036378195.1 Nitrososphaera sp. | reverse complement strand
TACATGGAAAAGGTGCTGTCGCTTGTCGATGCTGACAAGATACGCGCCAAGAACTTTACGGTGGCGATGGACACTGGAAACGGTGCGCAGGCCGTTGTCGCACCGATGATCGCAAAAAAGCTTGGCTGCAAGGTGATAGTGATAAACGGCGACATTGACGGCGACTTTCCCGGTAGGGGGTCAGAGCCCACGCCGGACAATCTGGGCGTGCTCGCAGAGGTCGTTAGAAATGGCAAAGCCGATTTTGGCGTCGCTTTTGACGGCGACGGCGACAGGAGCATCTTTTGCGACGACAAGGGCAGCATCTACTGGGGCGACAAGACCGGCTCGCTTCTTGCAAGGAACCTGCTTGCGCAGAGGCACAAGGGCGCCGAGATTGTCTGCCCGGTGAACACATCGATGGTGCTTTCAAAGGTCGCAGAAGAATCCGGCATAAAGGTGGTGCACACCAAGGTCGGCAGCGTGGAAGTGTCGAGGGAGATGGTGAGCCGCAGGGCGCCGATGGGCCTTGAGGAAAACGGCGGATTCATGTACGGGCCGATAAACGAAGTGAGGGACGGCGCCATGACGACAGCGCTCGTGCTTGACATGCTTGCGGCCACAGGCGAATCGTTTTCGCGGCTTGTGGAAAAGCTTCCAAGGACGTTTCAGCTAAAGACAAAGTTCTCGTGCAGCTCCCGCGAGGTCGTGGAAAGGGTGGTTCAGGCGTGCGTGGAGCACGGCAGCCCGAAAAGGATAGAGACAATGGATGGGGCCAAGATATGGATAGACGACGAGACATGGCTCATGGTCAGGCCAAGCGGGACAGAACCATTGATACGCATGTACGCCGAGTCGACGGACAAGGCATTGCTTGACTCCAAGGTGGACGAATATTCGAGGATTGTGAGGTCGAAAATGAGTCAATGAGCGTATTGATAACGTTTTTAATACGCCTTGGAATCAACTAGAAAGCAATCGGATGATCCCATAGGGTGATATCATGAGCAAACCATATTTCGTAAAATTTGAAGTTTCAAAAGACCTGGCCAACGCGGCCTACGAGGCCGTGCGCGTGGCAAAGCAGAGCGGCAAGGTCCGCAAGGGCACGAACGAGACAACCAAGGCAATCGAGCGGGGAATTTCCAAGCTCGTAGTCATTGCCGAGGACGTCGAGCCGCCAGAGGTGGTGGCGCACCTTCCGATACTCTGCGAGGAGAGGAACGCTTCCTACATATTTGTCCCAAGCAAGCAGCAGCTAGGCATGTCGCTTGGCATCGACGTCGGCTCTGCGGCCGCCACAATCGTGGAGGCAGGCGAGGCCCAGCACATCGTCGAGCAGGTAGTCAACTCCATCTCTGGCTTGAAGGCAAAGAAGGAGTAAACGGCGGGCTGGTGCTAGGTGAGCAGCAAGGCATCTGAAGAAAAGGTCGTACCCGCCGAGGTCATCCAGATCGTCGGCAGGACGGGCATCGCAGGAGAAGTTATCCAGGTGAGAGTCAAGGTTCTCGAAGGCAAGGACAGGGGCCGCATCCTGACGAGAAACGTCAAGGGCGCAGTCCGGATGAAGGACACACTCATGCTGAGGGAAACTGAGCGCGAGGCTCGCAAGATTAGGTGATATAGATAGATGAGCAAGCAAGCAACCTCTCTTCGCAACTGTTTCTTCTGCGGCCGCCACATAACTGCGGGCCACGGCATCATGCTGGTCAGAAACGACGGCCAGGTGCAGTGGACATGCTCCAGCAAGTGCAAAAAGAACCTGCGCACGCTAAAGCGCGACCCGAGAAAAATGAAGTGGACCAGCAAGTACGTCAAGGGCGGACTGCGCACGAAAAAGTGATCCTTTTTGGCAGTCGAGCAGACACTCATAGTAGTCAAGCCAGACGGCTTTAAGCGTAGCCTGACCGGCAAGGTCCTTGCGCGCTTTGAGGAAAAGGGCTTTGTGATAAAGAACCTTCGGTATTACAATTTCACAAAGGAAAAGGCGCAGGAATTCTATTCTGTCCACAAGGACAAGCCGTTTTTTGGCGACCTCGTGTCGTTCATATCCTCCGGACCTGTGGTAGCGTGCATACTGGAAGGCAACAACGCCGTCGCCACGACAAGGATAATGATAGGGGCAACCAAGTCGTTTGAGGCGGCGCCGGGAACAATCCGGGGCGACTTTGGCCTTGGCTTTACCGACAACATTATCCACGCCTCCGACTCTCCTGAAAGCTTCATAAAAGAGTCGCGAGTCATTTTCGGCTAGCGACCCTTGGAATTAAGGCAGCCGGTAGTAGTAGTACTAGGCCACGTAGACTCGGGCAAGACGTCCCTACTGGACAAGATACGCGGGACGGCGGTGCAGGCCCGGGAGGTCGGCGGGATCACCCAGCACATCGGCGCCAGCTTTTTCCCGATTGAGACCATAAAAGAAGTCACTGGCCCGCTGTATGAGAGGCTTGCCAAGGCGGAGGCCCCGATACCCGGCTTGCTCGTGATAGACACGCCGGGCCACGAGGTTTTTGCAAACCTGCGCCTGAGGGGAGGGTCGGCCGCGGACATTGCAATAGTCGTGGCAGACGTGAACAAGGGCTTTGAGGCGCAGACGATAGAAAGCGTCGAGATATTGAAAAAGCGCAAGGTGCCCTTCGTGGTAGCGCTCAATAAGGTCGACAGAGTGACAGGCTGGCGTCCGTCCTCAAAGTTCATCTCCGAGGAGGTGAAAAAGCAGAGCGTAGACGTCCAGACGATGCTTGACGAAAAGCTCTATACAGTCGTAGGCTCGCTTTCGAGGCTAGGATTTCCGTCGGAGGCGTTCTGGCGCGTCAAGGACTTTACAAAAGAGATAGCAATAGTGCCGGTGAGCGCAAGGACCGGGGTGGGCATACCCGAGCTTTTGGCAGTCCTTGTGGGTCTCACGCAGCAGTTCATGGGCAAGAGGCTAGAACGCCACGAGGGCGCAGCGCGGGGAATAGTGCTAGAGATAAACGAGGAGCCCGGACTTGGGCCTTCTGCAAACATCATACTCCTTGACGGCACGCTCAAGCAGGGCGACAGCATTGTAGTGGCAAAGAGAGACAGCGCAGTGCAGACGCGGGTAAAAGCGCTGTTGCTGCCAAAGCCGCTTGACGAGATGCGCGACCCGCGTGACAAGTTCAAGCCGGTCACAGAAGTCATTGCGGCCGCGGGATTAAAGGTCACGTCGCCGGACCTAGAGGGCGTGCTTGCGGGAAGCCCACTCTATGTCTTTGACAAGGCAAAGGGCGAAGATGAGCTTGTACGCCTGAAATCGATGGTGGAAGGCGAGATCAAAAACGCTATTGTCAGCACCGAGACTTCGGGCGTCATACTGAAATGCGACACGATAGGCTCCCTTGAGGCCATTGTCGACCTCCTGAAAAAAGAGAACGTTCCCATAAGGACCGCGGACATTGGAAGCATCACGAGGCGCGACGTGATAGAGGCGTCTGCCGTCAGGGAGAGCGACCGCTACCACGGAGTGGTGCTTGGCTTTAACGTCAAGATGCTTGACGACGCCGAGCGTGAGGCGCAGGACAGGAGCGTCAAGGTATTCAACGAGCGCATAATCTACAACTTGGTGCGGAGCTACGTGGATTGGGTCACGTACCAGAAGGAGCATGAAGAGTCTATACTGTTCAACGAGATCCCGCCCATCTGCAAGTTCCAGTTCATGAAGGGTTTCGTGTTCCGCAGAAACGACCCGGCGGTGTTTGGAGCAGAGATCCAGGTGGGCAAGCTTCGGCAGAAGGTGCACGTGATAAGCGTAGAAGGGAAAAAGGTAGGGACCGTGCACCAGATCCAGGACAGCGGCAAGTCAATGGAGGAAGCCACGACCGGTATGCAGGTCGCAGTCTCTCTCAAAGAGCCCACGATAGGCAGGCAGATAAACGAAGGCGACGTGTTTTACACAGATATCAACAGCCGCAACGCCAAGCAGCTGTCAGAGCGCTTTAACCACAGGCTCAACGAGCAGGAAAAAGAGGTATTCAACATGATACTTGCACTAAAGAGAAAAGAGGACCCGGCGTTCGGGTACATTTGATCACTGGTACTTTTGGAGCAGACCTTCTAGGCCCTTTTCGCCCACGGCGCCTACGGCCCTGTCGACGGCCTTGCCGTTCATAAAGACGATGAACGTCGGGATGGCATAGACGTCATACCTCATGGCCACGCCCTGATTGTCGTCGACGTTCAGCCTGCCAAAGGTGACCTTGTCGCCATACTTCTTGGCCAGCTTGTCAAATATCGGCAGCATGAACTGGCACGGGCCGCACCAAGTGGCCCAAAAGTCCACGAGGACCGGCCTGCTACCGCTTATGGTCTCTTCAAAGTTCTTTTCCGCAAGCTCCAGAAGGTTCACGTTCGAAGCGTGCTTTTCGCTCATCTGAGAGAAACTTCCCATGCTCGTTATTTAAGATTTCTTGGTTTCCGCCGTTGTTGTGGCTACTTGCGCCTTGCAACTACCCATGCTACGGCGGCTCCTCCCGCAAGCCCACCTGCGACGCCGAGGATTGCGACAGTTTCAATCACGGGCTTGACGTTTGCGACGGTCAGAGTCGCGCTTGAGGTACCCTCGTTTCCCGCCATGTCCAGCGCGGCAAGCTTTACCTCGTACTTGCCGTCGGGAAAGCCGGTCGTGTCAAGGTCGTACTCGCCAAGGCCAGTGACGTTGACCTGCATCCGGTCTCCCACGGTCAGCACCGCCGACTTGGGGTTTTCATCCTGCACTCCAAGCATGACCTTTGTGACGCCTGCAACGTCGCCTCCGCTCACGCCAAGGGATGCCTTTGGCGCGGTGTTGTCCACCACGAGACTCCACGCCTTCGTCTCCGAGTTGCCCGGCACGTCCCTCGACGAGATTGTAAAGTTGTACCGGCCGTCGGCAAGCGCAGTCGAGTTGAATACGGTCGACGAGTCCGGGGCATAGCTGGCCGGCTTTGCTCCCGGCAGTCTCACGGTGACCTTGTCTACGCCGTTTGTGTCAGTGACGTTCCAAGCAAGGGTCGCCTGCTTTGACACCACTACCAAGTTGCCGGCCGCTGCCTCGGTAGCGTTGCTGCTGCCGTTTCGCACGAAAAGCTCTGCAGAGGGAGGCGTCCTGTCCACCGTGAACTGCCACGAGCTTGTAGCAGAGTTGCCTACAGCATCTTTGGACTCGACTGTCAGGAGGTGCGGACCGTCGGCAAGTGTGCCCCCTTCAATCTTTACTTGCTTGCCTAAAGGAGGCAGGAGCTTGCCGTCCACGGAATATGACAATAGCCCTTCTCCAGGGTTGCTGTCGTCTATTGTAATCGGGACCGTGACAGTGCCGCCGGTGACAAATTCGGGC
>DASUXB010000158.1:0-16516 GCA_036378195.1 Nitrososphaera sp. | reverse complement strand
GTACCCGCAGCACGGGCACCAAAGGCCATCCCACTTGATGAATATCTCGCAGATCTGGCACCTCTTTTGCCCGCTGGCGTACCTGCCCGAGCCTACCGGCTTTTGAGCCTTGTGACGGATGCATATACCCTTGCAAGTCATGTGTTGATTACCCCCAACCTTTACAAAATTTCTATTTCTGCGTTAGTAACAATCGGTTATGATTTGTAAGTATCGATAGAGAATGAAAACAAGAAAAAAGGCCGGAAATGGCCTACGGCCTAGCGGATGTCCATTTTCTTGACGCTGAATGCCTCATGCATCGTGACGTATTCATCAAGCTTCATCTTGATGTCGTCCGGCTCGGTGTCATCCATGCCGGTCATGCCAGCCTTGAATGAGATCTTGTTGCCAGAGACGTTTACGTCCGAAACTGCCATATCGGCGTACACGTTTGCGAGCTCGTTTGCCCAGTCCTTGGCTTCGGCTGCATCTACACCTGTCGTTTCAATGGTTACGCTGTACATTTTGGTCAATCTAAACCACCAAGGACGGAATTTGCTCCGGCATTAATAAAGTTGGCGTATATGAACCAATGGCAGCCGTTGGAGCATTTAAACAGTGACAGAACTTCAAATATAAGCTACTACTACTACTATTTTTGCTCAAAGCCCCAGTACTTGACGAGCTCTTTCTCGAACGAGTTGAATTGATCGTCGTTCAATCCCTCGCCACAATTCTTGTGCGTCGGGATGACCTTGAGCCCCGAAAGCTTGAACTCTACCTCATAGAACGTGACCTTGGCGCATTTGCACATTTTGTTGCTGCATGTGGGTTGAAGTGATCCACTTATTTATTTATCGCCGCAAAGCGGCTGACCGGAGACGGAAAATAAACATTTATCAGGTTGCAAATTTTACTTCCTTTGTAATGGAGTCCAGGTATTTCGCCTTCTCGGCGATAGCTGCTGTACTGGTTTTCGGAGTCCTGGCCAGTGTTATGAGCGTCAAGAGCGCTTACGCGGCCGACGACCTCTGGTACGTAGGCGAAGGCGCCAAACAGGACATGTATGTAAAATACAGGGTACAAGAGTATGACACCAACAATGACGCACCGTTTGACATCACAATCTATTTCAAGCAAAAGGACGATCGCGGTGCGTGGGTAGCGCCGACGTTTGTTGAATACCAAGGCAACGTCTACAACGGGACATTGAGGCTTGGCGATAACCTTGCGTCCCTTGGTGGCGGGTCACAAGTACCTGATGACTTGAGGCCGTTTATAGGAGGCTACCAGCGCTCGCTCCAATGGCTCGAAGCATTCTCGCCAGTATCCCAGCCTCTCTCGCTCAAAGCAGGTTCATGGGGCAAGATCGCCGCAATAGGCGGAGAAGAGCTCAGGCCGCAAGGGCAGCAGCAGGTCACTGTGCCGGCAGGCACCTTTGACACTACCGTGGTAGGATGGCACAAGGGAGTAGACAACAAGATATGGATAGAAAACGAGTTCCCGTACCCAGTCAAGGCAGAGACATTTGTCGAGGTAGCATCAGGTCAGGCACCCATCCAGTTCAAGTTCGAATTGCTTGCCACAGGTATGGGCCAGCCGCCAGTTCCAAAGTCAGTCGAAGAGATTCCAAAGCCTCCGCTTCAGCAGACTACACAAAGAGGAACCTTTGACGTGACTCTGAGCTGGAACCCGGCTGAAATCCAGCCAAACGGCACCACGACATTTACCGTCGGCTTTGCAGACAACAATGGGCAAAAGCTTCAGAATGTCAGCTACGACTTTACCGTGACAGAAAAGAACGGAACGATCATCTATGACAAAAAGAACGCCTTTAGCGGCCAAACTTCGACAGGAACCCAGACGGTCAAGATGAGCAATGCGGGTCCGGTTAACATCAGCGTGGTCATCCACTCAGTAAGCGGAGTCACCACAGGCGCGTTCACGGAAGAAGCTGACTTTGGCGTAGTCGTCGTGCCCGAGTTCCCGGTAAGTGCCATGATAATCGCTGCAATAGCAGTAGCGGCCATCATAGCCGTGACGAGGTTCAAGGGCATCAACTTGGGAAGCATGTTTGGCGGAAGAAACGCTCTCTAGCCAAACATTTCTCCCCCTCTTTTTCCTTTTTTCTCTACATACGAAATCCGCGCAGGCCGCCCTATGCCATACTTGCGAACAGCAAAATTTAAAAAGGCATACCCTATTTCTATAGCAGAATGACTCTACCAAAGGGATATGGAAGTGGTGGTGGACGTAAGGGCGGTAGCGGTGGAGGCGGTGGCGGCGAGAGCCGTGACGACATCGAACGCATGATCGGCCGCAGAGTCGAAAACATGAAGGCAGTTTACATTCTGGGCTTTGCGCTGTGCTGGGCTGCAACTGCGGGCGGTGTTTACGTAGGCGTCACAGTCTACCCATGGGCATATCCGTTGCCTAGCGGACTATATGCGCTGTCCGTTCTGACCGTAATCGAGTCCCTCGGATTCTTCTTCATCATGAAGATCACGGGCGAGAAGACGGTAAGGGCTTAACAAAAGCCTTTTTTCTCTTTTTCTTTTTCATTATCCACGTACAGCAAGCTTTACCCAGGTCATGCTTTCTACAAATTGAGGCGTAGGTGCGGATTTCGCACCAGATTTTTGGTAATGCAAAATCTTAAATACAAGCATTCTGTCATGGTTTCCAATGGTCTGGCTTAGACGTACAACGCACTACCTGTTCATAGTGGTGGTTGCTGTCAACAGCACGCTGCTAACTATCAACGCAGGAGACTACATATTCTACACAGACTGGCAGTGGACATCATTCGTGGTGTTCTCCGTATCACAGTCGACGATGCTCGCTGTGGGTGCGGTATACTACATGTTGTTCACTGGCGTTCCGGGCACGGCCACATACTACGCCACAATCATGACCATCTACACATGGGTCGCAAAGGGTGCATGGTTTGCACTTGGCTACCCATACGACTTCATCGTGGTGCCAGTGTGGATCCCATCGGCAATGCTGTTGGACCTCACGTACTGGGCTACAAGACGCAACAAGCACGCTGTCATCATCATTGGCGGCACGCTGGTTGGCCTATCCTTCCCGCTGTTCAACATGGTCAACCTGTTGCTCGTGAGAGACCCACTTGAGATAGCCTTCAAGTATCCGAGACCGACGCTGCCAGCATACATGACTCCGATAGAACCTCAGGTAGGTAAGTTCTACAACTCGCCTGTCGCTCTAGGATCTGGAGCTGGTGCAGTGCTAACGGTGCCCATGACTGCGTTGGGTGCGAAACTAAACACGTGGACATACAGATGGATGGCCGCGTGGAGCAAGTGGGACTAAACCTCCCCTTTTTCCTTTTCTTTTTCATTTTATCGCAAAATAGCGGACGCTATGCCGCCGCTTGAAACTCGCAGCCATCGACAACTTTATCTTCGACATTCGCCTGACATAACAGCATGGCTGACGCAATGAGCACGTACGCCATCACCATAGGCATCTTTGTGTTCCTCGTCGGGGTGCTGTTTGCCACAAGGGCAAGAAGGGGGCATGGCCCAGAGGTGCACGAAGGGCACTCTGAATCCGGCTAGCAAGAGAAAAAAAGCTTGTACCAGCGGCAGCAAAGCGTGTCGCCACTTGGCATTTTGACCGCGCGCTACCCATTTCTCTGCATCGCGTCATGCGGCATCGGATTCCCATGTTTTCCTGTTGTTGCCATGCCCGGCGCCAAACAGCTGTCCCATAGGCACGTACGCAATGCCTGTTATGCCTGCCAAGATGTACGCTGCCCCGTTTATTATCAGGGTGATAGCCATGAGAGAGTACAGGACCGTTAATCCAAACATTGGAAGCGTGATCACCGCCACGGAAAGAGCAACAGTCAGCACGCCCACTCCGACATACAGGGCCCTTGCCCAGGATGGCATACGTCTATCGGTCACGCCTTTTGCAATTCCTGAAGCGCCCAGAACAAGCAACCCCAGGGAAAGCAGTACGACCGAACTCAACAATCCAAAGGCTGGAAAAGCAAGTACCGCTATCGACAACCCGACTGCGATGACTCCTGCAATCAGGCGAAAAGCACGCTGGCCTCCTGAAAGCCCTCTTCCCCCTGCCCCGACTAGGATTCCTTCAATTCCTGCAAACATCAGCGCTATGGAAAGAAAGAAGATCACAAGTACGGCTGCAAACGCAGGCGACGCTAGTACGAGCCCTGCAAGCACCAAGGTGATTACGCCCAGGGCGATTTCTATGGCACGGACAGAATTTGGCATTTTGACGCTGTCTTGGCTCCGGCGCATGTTTTGCCTCTAGAGCAGCTCGTGAGATTTTCTATTAAGTATTGTGCACACAACTACTCATATTTCTATCCAAAATAGTATTAGAACGCAAGATTTTGTAAATGCATTAGATTGTTATGTTTTATAATCAAATATTTTGTATGCGAGCGAATCAATCGATCAACGGTCAAGATAGAAAATATCTTGCATATTCGATGGTTATCCAGTTACCTTTAACAACAAGAAAGATGATGGGGTCGGCCGGATTCGAACCAGCGACCTCCAGCGCCCAAGGCTGGCATCCTAACCAAGCTAGACAACGACCCCGCAGTCTGCGGGCGGCAAGTGCAATTTTAACCTATACGAACTGGAAGCGCCGCTTTTGCTTGTGCAGGCTACCCACTATTGGCAGTTGGTAGTCGCAGGATTTGCAGCGGTTGTCAGAATCAAGGTTCCATTCGTCAATGTAAAAACCATAGCGCCCTATTGCGACGGCGTTGCAGCCGGGGCAGTACGTGTCCTCAAGGGGATGCCCCGGCACGTTTCCAAGGTACGCGTATTTTATGCCCTCGCTCTTTGCGACTGCATAGTGTTTTTCAAGCGTCTCTACCGGCGTCGGCCCGAATTCCATCATCTTGTAGTCAGGGTGGAAGCGCAAAAAGTGCACGGGCGTGTCAGGCCCAAGCTCGTCATGTACAAACCTGCACAGTTTTTTTGCCTGCTCCAGGTCGTCGCCCACCCTTGGCACTATCAGGTCCGTTATTTCGACGTGGATTTTCGTCTTGTGCTTTATCTCTTTTAGCGTCTGAAATATCGGGTCTGCACTTGGAATTCCGATGTACCTTCGGACAAACTCTTGCTTTCCGGAACCCTTGAAATCGACTGTGATACAGTCGAGGAACTTGGACATCTCGTTCACGGATTCGGGCGTGTCGTAGCCGTTTGACACAAAGATGTTGAATATCCCTCGCTTGTGCGCTTCAATCCCGCAGTCGCGGGCAAACTCGATGAATATCGATGGCTCGTTGTACGTGTAGGCTATTCCCTGCGCGCCGTGCATCTCTGCGGCTTGCGCGACCTGCTCCGGCGTCATTTCTGTTCCCTCTATCTTGCGCCGCTGCGAAATGTCATAGTTCTGACAGTATGCGCAAAGCCAGTTACAGCCGGTCGTCGCGATAGAAAATATCGACGAGCCCGGCTGGTAGTGGGTGACTGGTTTTTTCTCTATCGGGTCGACGTTGCCTGCTATCACCCTGCCGTACACGAACAGCCGCAGCCTGTTGTTGGCAACTCCCCGGATGCCGCAGAGGCCGGTCTTGCCCTCAGGTATCTCGCAATAGCGGGCACACGCCGTGCACCTTATCCTGCCGTTTGGCAGCGCAATGCCAAGCTCCGCGTCCCTGCCGGGAACCTCACCTTGCATCATATGAGGCAATGTTCGTGCTTTAATCTTATAAATCCACACGGCTCTTTGTCATGCGGCGCGCAGTGAAACCGGCAGTTCTTTTCTCAAGAGCACCGATATCACCACCGACAGAACCGCCATGGCCGCGGCGCCGACAAATATCATCGTGTAGGTCTCTGGCGCGGGGAACGTGCCGGAAACCCCGTTTGTGGCTATAAGATGGGTCTGCATCAGCACCCCGGCCACGGCAGGCCCGACAGAGCTTCCGATTATCCTAAACAGCGTGGTGTTGCCTAGGGACGACACCATCTGGCGCTGCGGCGTGCTCAGCAGTATGATGTTCATGATGCCCACGCTGCCAAGCGACAGCCCCGTGGAGATTATCGCAAGGCTTATGGACACCATCCAGGGAATCGAGTGGAACGTAGCAAGCAGTACAAAGCCAAGGACGTTGACTGCGCTCCCGATTATCGCTGGGCGTATCGAGCCCATCTTTGACACGATAAACCCGGAGGTCGGCCCAAATATCAGCAGGATCACCGCAAATGGAAGTTGTATGGTTGCCGCCTCTGTGACGTTTGCGCCAAAGCCTATCGGCTTGGGGCTTTCCGCAAGTATCGGGATAGTCTGGAACACCATGAACATCGAAAAGCCGATGACTACTATCATGACATTTCCAAAGAGCAAAGTCTTGTTCTTGAAGAGGCGATAGTCTACAACAGGGTTTTTGGCCTTGCGCTCTATGAGCACGAGCGCCACAAGCGACGCGGCGCAGATTCCGGATACCGCGAGCAGCGTCGGCATGCTGCTACTATTGTTGCCTCCGGCACCGGCGTCCGGCCGGATGTATGTGAGGAGGAGCAGGAACGACGTTATCACCACGGCAAGCGCGATTGCGCCATAGACGTCAAGCGATGGCTTTGGTCCGCCGGCCTGCTCGGCGCTGCCTTGCTGTTGTTGTTGCTGCTGCCGCCACTGCGGGTGGACCTGGCCCTCTTGTATTGACCTCATGATGACAATGAGCAAGAGGCCCGTGATAGGCACTATTGAAAGGAACGTCATCCTCCATCCAAACGCCTCTGCAATCCCTGCGCCCACGAGCAGGCCCAGTATCGACCCGCTTGCAAACATGGACGTGATTATGCCCTGCCCTATGGCGAGCCGGCTCCTAGGGAACTGCTCTCTTATTATGCTAAATGCAAGCGGGAACATCGCCATGCCCACCCCCTGCATTCCCCTCGCCACGATAAAGCTGTAAAAGTCGTTTGTGACCCCGCCGAAAACCACGCCTGCGGCATAGACAAGCATTATGTACAGAAGCACCTTTTTCTTGCCGTGCAGGTTGGCAAGGCTGCTGGCAATCGGCGTCATCACCGCGCCGGCTATCAGGTAGGTAGTCAATATCCACGGCGAGATGCTGTAGGGAAGCAAGAACTCGCGCATGATGTGCGGAAGCGACGGCACGAGCATCGTCTCGACGTACATCACCATCGTGGCGATGGAGCTGAGGATCGCAAGCGTCTTCCACGCGGAAAGTGGGATCTTGTCTGGGTTTTGGCTTTTTTCTTTTTCCATGAAAAATCACGCTACTATCTTGTTTTTTGAATCCCTTCTACTGTTGCGGCGGCCCGCAACTCTAGATAGTTAGAGGCGTTTTTGGTTATAGTTTCTAGGACCTGTGTGGTGGTTTCCAGTTCATCTTTTGTTACGCCCCTGTACGCCACCTTTCTTACCCGCGCTATGCTCTCATCTATTGCATTCTGGAGCGACCGCGATCTGTCAGTGAGGTATACCCTGTTGTTCCTCCGGTCGGCTTCGTCCTGCCTCCTTTCGACCAGCCCCTCGCGCTCCATCCTGTCTATTATCGGGACGAGTGTCGGGGCCTCGATGCAGATTCCGTCTGCAATTTCTTTCTGGGCCATTCCGTCCTTTTGCGCAAGCATCATGATCACTTTTGCCTGGCTCCAGTTGATCCCCACGTTCTTTTGGAGATCGAAATCAAACGCCTTTTGCATCACAATAACAGCGTTTTTAATAGTCAATCCAAGGTTAGCCTGAATGTTCTTTTGCATTAGTTAGTAACCTAACGATTAATGACCAAACCAACTAATAAACATTGGCTGCTTGCAGCAACAATGTAATGAAATCTGCTACGCTGAGAATTTCAGGCAACGGCGCGCAGTTCGACTTCGTTCGACTTGGCCGATATTTCCACCGGCTCGGTGTATTCGTGCTTGCCCCAGTGCACGCGGACATCGGCAGACAGCCGGTGGGCACCTGACGCAAGCTCGGTTCCCGACAGCTCTATCACCTTGTTGACGTCAAACAGGAGCGACTTGGCCTCCTCCTCGGAGAGCGGGTAAAACGGTGTATCATCTTTGACTACAGAGACCCATATCCTGTGTGGGATCTTGGGGTTTCTGGTCCAAAACAGCGCGGCCTTTCTTACGAATTTTAGGGGCATGACGACCTTTCTGCCCGACTTTATGTCCACTTCTATTGTCATGCGGAAGCCGTTGTCGTGCTTGTTGTACGCCCTTTCCCAGTTCTTTTGCGAAAACGCCTCGCGGATAGCCCCGTCTATTTTGAAGCTGAGGCTCAGCGTGAGCGGCTGGTCAGCCTTGACCGTGTCTTGGGATTTTTCAAGAGTTGCGCCGCTGATGTAGCTCGACAATGTCCGCCATGGTATCATTTATATCCTCAATAAGTAGTTGTCTCTGTTGCGTCATGCTTGCAGAGGTCAGTGATTTTAAGGACAATGAACTTGAGCTGAAGGTGCGCGAGGAGGACATCTCTATCCTCTACATCGTCCAGCACGAGCTCTTGAAGGAAAAAAGCGTGGATTTCGCAGGAGTGATGCTCCAGCACCCTCTCACGAAGGATTTCAAGATGAGGGTCGCGACAAAGAGAAAAGATCCTGTTGAAGTCATTCAGGATGCAGCTGTCTCGGCTGCAGACTACTCTAAAGAACTTGCCGGCCTAGTCAAGGCGGCGCTAAAGTAGCACAGGTGGTTTACAGTGCGTTTTTGCCCAGAATGCCAGACTAGGTTAAAGCCGTCAGGCGACGATGTCGTCTGCCCAAAGTGCGGATTCAAGGCGAAAAAAGGCGCCTCTGACGGCAAGAGCGTGACTGAGGTCAAGCAGGTCACCGGCAGGAACGCGTCACTCAAGGTCATGGACGACGACAAGCAGCAGGACCTGCCCACGATAACCATCCAATGCCCGACCTGCGACAACAACACGGCGGTGTGGTGGATGCTCCAGACGAGGTCGGCCGACGAGGCTACGACCCAGTTTTTCAGATGCACCAAATGCAACCATACTTGGCGCAACTACTCGTAGGTTTTTCCCTGTTTAAGCAAATTCTTCTTTTCGATAGAATCAGGTTCTAGTACATTTCTGTTTACACAGAACGTACGCTGCTTATCAGGGTTTGTAGAAAATATTTTTTGCATACAAGAAGAGGTCAGCAGGATTTTTGTTTGCTGTACATTGTGTTGAAATAAATGGCAATTTGCAATTTCCAATTGAACCCGCTTCCAGATTTTGGGCCAGAATTAAACTAAATCCATTGAAAGTTGCAGGTATTGTCAGCCTCATCAAAACCGTCAAGAATCATGGAATTTGTCTCGTATTGTCGTACGAAAATTGAAAATATGGTGCCGCCAGACGGATGCACAGAGGTCGAGCGTGACGCTTTATAAGCACGTAGGCAAAAAACTGCCCGGCAAAAGTGCCTTTTTGAAAATCCGAGCTCAAAAGATGACAGTCCTCCATCAGCACGAGCTTTTGGCCATATAATTTCTTGCAAAAATAAAGACTAAAGATAAAGGTCTTCTACAATTTTGTTTTCACAACCCTTTAATATTCAACGTCGTTGATGCGCTTTAGACGATCTAATTGTTCAGGATTTCTTTGCTGTCAGATCTGGACTTTCATCTTCTGTGCCAGACGAGGGGGCAGTAATAGTAGTTTGGCAGAACCAGTTGTGCAGCTAGCAGTACTGCTTGGAAGCGCCGTTACGATGGCGGTGCTATTTGGGACGTACATGGCAAGGATGATAACGTACGAGAGCAGGCCGCTGGAAAAGACGCTGGCAAGGGTGGAAAACGGGTTTTACAGGATGGTAGGAATTGACAAGGACCAGCAGATGGGCTGGAAGGAATACCTCCTTGCCCTCGTAGTGACCAACGCCATTGTGGCGGGATTTGTGTTCGTCATGTTGATGGCCCAAGGCGTACTGCCGGCGTCGCAGGGTTTGAAAGGCTTTAGCCCGGACCTTGCCTTCCACACGGCGGCATCTTTTATCACAAACACCGACCTCCAGCACTATGCAGGCGACCAGCAGCTTTCGGTGCTGTCGCAGATGGTCGTGATTACTTTCATAATGTTCGTCGCGCCAGCGTCCGGCATTTCCGCCGCGTTTGCTTTCATCCGGGCGTTTATCAGGAAGAATTTCGGCCTGGGCAACTTTTACGTCGACTTTATCCGCGTCATCGTGACGCTTTTGCTCCCCGTGGCGTTTGTCTCTGCACTGCTCTTGATGTTCCTTGGAGTCCCGCAGACCTTGGCCCCGTCGGCGACAGTAGGCACGCTGGAGGGCAGCCAGCAGACGATGGTCATGGGCCCGGTGGCGTCATTGGAGTCCATAAAGCAGCTTGGAAGCAACGGAGGCGGCTATTTCGCTGCCAATTCCGCGCACCCGTTTGAAAACCCTAGCGGGCTTTCAAACATGTTTGAGACGTTTCTGATGCTTGTGATACCGCTCTCGTTTCCAATCGCGTTCGCCAAGCTGGTAGGAAAGGGAAGGGGAGTGTCAATACTGATAGCGATGCTTGTAGGGTTTGGAGTGATGTTCGGGATAGCGCTTGTGCAGGCAAGTGGGCCGGCGCTCCTTGAAACTAGGGTCGGCAATTTTGGAAGCGTGCTGTTCAACACAGCGTCATTGGCCACAAACACGGGCGCAGTCGCGTCCTCCCTTTCGGGCATGTCCCCGGGCGCGGTCACCGGCCTCTTTCTCGGCATGTTCGTACAGGCTATACCCGGCGCCGACGGCACGGGCATGATGACTATGATAGTCTATGTCGTCTTGACGCTGTTCATAGTCGGCCTGATGGTGGGCAAGACGCCAGAGTATCTGAGCATGAAGATAAGCGCGCGTGACATCAAGCTGGCGGTGTTCATATTTCTGATACATCCTGCGCTGATACTCATCCCGACCGCGATATCGCTTGTGAGCGGGGACGCGCAGGCAATGCTTGGAACGCACGAGCAACAGCAGACCGTCACGGCCACAGGATACACTCAGACGCTCTACGAATACACGTCTGCCGCGGCAAACAACGGCTCGGACTATTTCGGCACGTCTGCCAACACGCCGTTCTGGAACTATTCGACAGGAATCGTGATGCTGCTTGGCAGGTACGTCCCGATTGGCCTGATGCTTGCAATAGCAGGCTCGTTTACCGTCAAGGACAGAAAGGAGGTCATCGAGCCCATCAAGACGCAGGGGCCTCTGTTCATAGCCGTGCTGGTCATCATGACGTTTTTGCTCACTGCGCTGACGTTCTTCCCGTTCCTTGCGATAGGGCCGTTTTCAATGGGGAGTTGAATGATGATTTAGATGAGCAAAAATAACAATGTCCAGAAAAAAGAGCGCGGAAAAAAAGAATCCGCGCTAAAAAGCGGCAGGGTGATCCTCGGCTCCTTCACAAAAATGAGCCCGTACTATCTGGCCAGAAACAGCCCAGTGATGTTTGCAGTCGAGGTCGGGTTCTTGTTGGTCCTGGCTATTGCGGTATTCCCCGACATGTCAAGGGAATACGTGAACCAGAGCAGGACGTTCTACATAGAGATCGCAGTAATTCTCGTACTCACGGTGTGGTTTGCGACGTTTTCAGAGTCGCTCTCGGAAGCCCAGGCAAGGGCAAGGGTTGATTCGCTTAGGAGCCTTGAGAAAGAGGTTCCGGCGCGCAAGCTGGTAAACGGCAAGGAGGCGATAGTCACCTCGACCAGCCTAAAGCCGGGTGACGAGGTCGTGGTCCACGCAGGCGAGGTCATACCCAGGGACGGCCTCGTCAATGAAGGAAAGGCGTTCGTCGACGAATCAATGATGACAGGCGAATCAAATCCAGTCTTTAAGGAAAAGGGCGACCGGGTGATTGGAGGGACGAGGGTCGCAAGCGACAAGCTGCTGGTTGAAATCACTGCAGAGATGGGGCGCAGTTTTCTAGACCAGATGGTCGGCCTGATAGAGAGCGCGACAAGGCCCAAGACAAAGAACGAGATCGCGCTGGCGATACTCCTTGCAGGTCTGTCAATCATATTCATCATGGTCATAGGCACCCTGCTGTTCTTTGCCCGCTTTCTCGGGTACCCTGTGGACATTGCCACGCTCGTGGCGCTCTTGGTGGCGCTGATGCCCACCACTATCGGGGCACTGCTACCCGCGATCGGAGTCGCCGGGATAACGAGGCTTGGGCGTGACAACATTATCGCAAAATCCGGCAAGGGGATAGAAGCGGCTGGCGACTGCGACGTGCTAGTGCTTGACAAGACTGGCACCATCACCGAGGGGAGCAGGAGCGCAGTAGCGTTCATGCCGATGCAGGGCTTTACTGAAGAGGACATTGGCCAGGCGGCGTTTGCGGCGTCCATACACGACACCACCCACGAGGGCAAGTCCACGGTGGACCTTGCAGAAGCCAAGAATTTCGTGCCGCCGCTTTTGGAAAAGATAATCACCGCAAGGCCGATAGAGTTCAGCGCAGAAACCAGGTACAGCGGGATAGAGCTCATCCCGAGCAAGAGGGCGACCCTTGAGGAGATGGAGGCAGTCAAGTCGTTCAATGGCCCGGTGAGCAATAACAGCAGCTGCAAGGTCGCGGCGATGCTGCGAGAGATCACCCGCTCCAACAGTAATGCAAGGATCCTGAAAGGCTCCATAGACGCCATGCTCCCGATGGCCGACAACCTCAACGAAGCCGAGCTGAAATGGAAGTCTCAGGAAGTGTCAAAGACAGGCGGCACGCCCCTCATTGTTATCATTGACAGGACTGCAATTGGGCTCGTCGCGCTAAAGGACAACCTCAAGGAGAACATTCGGCAAAAGCTCGATGAAGTCAGGGCGACGGGTATAAGCACGGTCATGATAACAGGGGACAACAAGCTGACCGCGGAGGTTATTGCGCGAGAAGCCGATGTTGATCAGGTGATAGCAGAGGCCAAGCCCACGGACAAATTGAGAAAGGTAGAAGAGGAGCAGGGCAGGGGCCATGTCATAGGCATGGTGGGCGATGGCACCAACGACGCGCCGGCGCTTGCCAAGGCAGACGTGGGTCTTGCGATGAACAGCGGCACCGCTGCCGCCAAAGAGGCGGCAAACATGGTCGACCTTGACTCTGACCCGTCAAAGATACTGAAGGTGGTCAAGCTCGGCAAGCAGCTTCTCATGACCAGAGGCGCCATAACCACGTTCAGCATCGCCAACGACGTGGCAAAATACTTTGCGCTATTGCCGGCGATGTTCATGGAGAGCAACCCTAAGATGCAGGCGCTAAACATTATGCAATTGCACAGCGACGAGACGGCGGTGCTATCGACTCTGATATTCAACGCAATCATCATACCGCTTTTGATACCGCTGGCGCTAAAGGGGACGCGGTTCAAGCCCGAGCCTCCGCAAAAGACGTTCGTAAGAAACATGTTCATCTATGGCATGGGGGGCGCAATACTGCCGTTTGCAGCCATCAAGGGGATAGACATCCTGCTGTCCATGTTTATGAAATAATAGGAGAAGATAGAGAAATAATATGGAAATAAAACCAGGAACGCTCAAGCCCGCAATCAAGGTGGTCGTGCTGATGCTAGTCGTAACAGGGGTGGCATACCCGCTTTCGCTGGTCGCTATAGGGCAGAGTGTGCTTCCGTTCAAGGCAAATGGGAGCATCGTGGAATTGAATGGAAAAGAGGTTGGGTCACGGCTAATCGCGCAGGAATTTTCATCACCCAAGTTTTTCCATCCCCGGCCCGCAGGAGAGACGGTATCAGGAGTCGACCCCCACATAACCCCGGATGACGCCTATTCGCAAGCAAAGGGCGTGAACCAGGCCACAGGAATACCGGAGAACTACCTCATTACGATGATAGAACTCAACATTGAGAGAAACAGGTCGGCAAACCTCGTAGCTTTTGCCCCCAACTACGTCAACGTGCTAGAGCTGAACATAGAGCTTGTCAAGCAGTACCCTGACATATACGCAGAGTTCCAGGAAGCAGGACGGGGATAAGGAGAAGGAGGGAAAACAACCGATGGACATGGCTCTTGCAATATTTATCGCGTCGCTTGTAGTTTCGGCAGCAGTGCTGACCCACTCCCTGCTCAGGGCAGAAAAGCAGTAGGCACCGCAGATGACGTCTGCATTCGTGTTCCTCAACTGCGACCCCAAGCTCGTACAGGCTGCCAAGAGCGAACTTGAGAACATGGCCAACGTCGCGGCCGTGTACGAGACGTCGGGGATATATGACATCGTCGTAAAGGTGGATGCCAAGTCCGAGGAAACCCTGCGCGATACCATAGTCAAGATAAGGACGCTGCCGGGCATGACATGCACGACAACTACGATAATAGCCAGCACAAAGGGCCGGCAATAGCAGAGTAGATACGCAAAGATGCTGCATGTGCGTGTGTGCGCGGTTCTTTGTGGCTTTTTGCGTCTAGGAATAATATAATAGTCCACTTAACTCTTTTATCCAGCGCATCTCCCTACAATATCCATAGGCTCCTCTAAATCGAAACGCAAGGACAAGGAAGGAGAAGATCATTCTGGCCTGACTTACCGTGAGCACATTCTGGCGCATTTAGGATCAAGGAAGGTCGAATTTATCGCCACCGCGGTGATCTGCGCTGTCTTTGCCATCAGCTTTGCACACCTTGAGTACTATTACATCAAGGACCCTGCACTCCAGCTCTCAAACGGCAAGGTCGAAGAGACGACCGCAAGTTCCGCCAGCAGGGAAACTAGGCCCATCATCGGCAACATGTACCAATACCACCTCTTTCCCATGCTCTTCATATTCATCCTCATCAGTTTTGTCGCGCTGTGGGACGACATGGCCTTCAAACTCTTGGGCAAGCACAAGAGGAGAAAGGCGCTACTCCTTGGAATTGCAAACCTGATAGCAGCCATCCTTATCGAGGACTTTGCGTGGTTTGTCAACAGGTGGCTCGTGCCCCTCGCAGACGACCCCAAGGGAGGCAAGCTTATGCAATTCAGTGACTGGACTTCGATGCACATAGGCGCAATAGATCTCGGAAGTTTCGTGATACCAAACTGGTACCTGATTGCCCTGGCCATAGTCACGCTGGCCTATTATGGAGCGTTTCGCAAGCATGACCGCGTGAATTAGATGAGGCCAAAAAGTTTTTCACGTTTTCAAGTGCCTGCTGCGGCGCGCATAGAAGATTAATCTACGGCGCTTAAATTGCATGGCGTCAATCTTTTTCAGGGTTATGCGATTTTGCAGGATCTAAACCACTGGCTGGATGCCCGGACAATTCTGCTTGGCCCGATTCTGCGAAGAGCGGATGCCAGCCAGGTGTGCATCTGGGTTGCCTGCAGCAAGCCCGTAACCGTAAAGGCACAAGTTTTCCTATTCTCGGACTTGCAAAAGCAGGACACAAATAAGCCTCTGGCGATTGGGTCGGGGATCACCAAGTCCATCCAACTGGGAGAATGCCTGCATGTGGCTCTTGTAATTGCACGCCCCAGATCTGAACAACAAAAAGCTGCCGGCCTGTTTCCCACTGATACGCTGCTGGCATATGATCTTGAAATTTTCACCGGAGAAACAGAAGAGGAGGAGGATGATGGCAATGGCAGAGTTGCTGCCGCCGGCAAGAGGTTGGCAGATTTTGGCCTTGCAGGCAGCATAGCATACCTGCAATACAGCCCGCTTCCGACCTTTTTCATAAAGGGAGACGGAGGTTCCCTGAACCTCATACACGGGTCGTGCAGAAAGCTGCACGGCAAGGGCGAAGACTGCCTTGCCGCGGCTGATGAAGTGATATCGGCGTCATTTGCAAATCTTGGCAAGAGACCAAGCGCCCTCTTTCTCACCGGCGACCAGATATACGCCGATGACGTGGCGGCCCCTCTTGCGCGCTACCTGACAGAATTTGGCATCGCGCTCCTTGGATGGCAGGAGCGCATAGAGGGCGTCGACAAGTGGATATCAGACATTGCGCCGGGAACGCGGCAAAAGGTGGTAAAGGAACACGCGGGATTTACTTCTGGCCATGCAGGGAACCACCTGCTTGCTTTTGGCGAATTTGCCGCAATGTACCTTCTGGCATGGAATGCCGAAAACTGGCCGGACGAGTTTCATGATGTTGCGTCCGTTCCAAATAGCGAACAGGGCAAATACCGCGACCAGTCAAGGCGGCTAGAAGAAACACGCAGGGACCTTGCCGCAGTGCGGAGGGTCATGGCAAACACCCCCACATACATGATCTTTGACGACCATGACGTGACTGACGACTGGAACATCACCAGAGAATGGCACGACAACGCAAAATACAGCAAGTGTGGCAAGCAAGTCATCTCCAACGCGCTTTTGGCTTATTGGGCTTTTCAGGGATGGGGCAACGACCCTTCGCTGTACGACCCGGATTTTATAGCAAGGATTGCCAGCTACCTTGAAAAAAAAGGCAACGCAACGGCAGAAGAAAAGACGTCGTTTGAGGACTCGCTATTGAATTTCCACGGTTGGACATTCAGCGCGCCGACAAAGCCGCTGGCAATCTTTGCAGACAGCAGGACGCAGAGGCACTATGACAGCTTCAAGGGGCCGCCGC
>DASUXB010000157.1:0-7585 GCA_036378195.1 Nitrososphaera sp. | reverse complement strand
TCTTGACAAGACCAATTATCGCAAGAGGGCTGCCGTCATTGTCGGCAGGCACTCATTTGCCACTGTCAAAGTTACCGATCAGAACGTGGCCGCGCAGATACTAAAGCCGACGCCGACAGGCGATCTGGTCATCGCGTCAGCTCACAGCCACGAGCTTGCCAAGCACGGCTGGAAGGGCTCTACAAACAGCCTGCCGGCGTGCTACCTGACTGGCCTGCTCCTAGGCAAGAAGGCACTTGAAAAGGGCACGAGCAAGGCAGTCCTGTACATCGGCAAGGACCACTTTACCACCCGTGTTGCGACTTGCGCCAAGGGCATCGCCGACTCGGGCGTCAATATCCCAATATCCGAAGAGTCTCTCCCTGACTTTGAGAGGATCTCTGGCCAGCACATCGCCGAATATGCGTCAGCCCTCAAGGCAAACGAAGAAGAATACAAGTCACGATTTTCAGCGCTTTTGAAGAACGGATTAAAGCCGGAAGACTACCCCGCGCACTTTGAGGAGGTCCGGTTCAAGATCTCCGGCAAGGCGGCAGAAGCAAAACCAAAGAAGGAAAAGAAGGAAGGGGCTGCTCAGGCAAAGGAAGAAAAGTCATCTTCAAAGGACAAGAAGGCTTCACCAAAGAAGGAAGCAAAGGAAGAAAAACCCAAGAAATCAGAAAAGGCAGGTAAGAAGAAAGAATGAGCATGTTTTCATCCCAACATCAGCAAGTAGAATGGAAGCCACGCACCACGCTTGGACAGATGGTGCTGGCAGGCAAGATAACCTCGATGGACCAGATATACGAGAACGGTCTCCGCATACAGGAATCCGAGATAGTCAAGCACCTGTTGCCTGACATCAAGAGCCAGGTCGTGCACGTCGGCATTGTGCAAAAGCAGACTGACGCCGGCGAGATGACCCGCTTTAATGCCCTCGTGGCGGTAGGAAACGAGGCAGGCTGGTTCGGCATCGGCAAGGGCAAAGCATCGCAAATGCGCCTTGCAATCGACAAAGCTACTAATGCGGCATACCTCAACGTCATACCGGTAAAGCTCGGATGCGGAAGCTGGGAGTGCAAGTGCACGCAGCTTCACTCTGTGCCATTCAAAGTGAGGGGCAAGGGCGGAAGCGTCACGCTTGAAATCATCCCCGGACCAAGGGGGCTTGGCCTGGTCGCAGGCGAGAACATCAGGAACCTGCTGAAGCTTGCGGGTCTGAAGGACTCGTGGACCAAGACGTTTGGCTCTACAAACACAATGTCCTCGACTACAAAAGCAGTCTTTAACGCGCTAAGAAGCACGTATAGCGTGGGTTGATAATCTATGGCATATCTCGTTGTTAGAATCAAAGGAACGGTAAACATACCCGCATGGGCAAAGACCACGCTTGACAACCTCAACCTCGACAGGCGTTTTCGCGCGACCCTCGTTCCCGAATCGGACGAGTCGCTTGGTATGCTCAGAAAGGTAAAGGAAGTGGTCGCCTGGACCAAGGCCGACGCTTCCATAGTCAAGGAACTCCTTGAGAAGAAGGGCAAAAAAGCCGGCTACAAGCCGATAACCAAGGCCGACCTTCCAAAGGAGTACAAGAGCATCGACGAGCTTGCGGCGGCAATAGCAGACAACAAAATTGCAATGTCCAAGGTAGAGGGCATCAAGCCGTGGTTTGCGCTCTCGCCACCAAAGGGAGGCTTTAAGCGGAAAACAAAGCAGCAGTACTCGCAGGCAGGCGTGCTCGGCGACGACCAGGAGCTTGCCGAGATCGTAAAGAGGATGCTCTAGTAAGACTTAATTAAGGTGAATATCGAATTTGAACCAACTCCAGCACAAGAGGTATGTGATTAATTATGGCTACTAGATTCCGTAAAAGCAGAAGGCAGCGTGGAAGCAGGTACTGCGGCTGGGGTCAGATTGGCCAGCACAGGCAGGCAGGAAGCCGCGGAGGCATTGGCGGCGCCGGCAAGCACAAGCACTTCTTTATCAGGACAGTAATCGAAGAACCAAACCACTTTGGGCACGATGCGTTCAACTCTTTTAACCGCAACGTCGTGAACACGTGGCTCAACGTCCGCGACCTCGACGCGGTCTTTGCCAAGCACGGCAAGGCCGACGACAAGGGCAAGGTAATCCTCGACCTGACGGCGCTCGGCTATGACAAGCTGCTGGGCGGGGGCAAGATAAGCGGCGCTTACACTATCAAGGTTGCAAAGGTGTCAGAGGGAGCCAGGGCAAAGATCACGGCAGCGGGTGGCGAGGTTATAGACGATGAGCAGCACGACTCAGAATGAGAATATCCTTCGCCGCGTTATAAGGTCGGCGTCGGCGTACGTTCCACAGGTACCAAAACCCAAGAAAAAGATCTCTTTAACCGAGAAGTTTGCCTGGACGGGCATTGCGCTACTCATCTATCTGGTCATGGGCCAGATCCCGCTCTACGGTGTGACAAGCGATCCCAAGTTTGACTTCCTCGCCTTTGCAAGAGTAATTTTTGCAGCGCAACAGGGAACGCTGATGGAGCTAGGCATCGGACCCATAGTCACGGCAGGGCTCTTGATGCAGCTGCTAAAGGGGTCGGACCTCATCCGCCTTGACTTCAAGAACCCCGACGACAGGTCGCTCTTTACGTCGGCGACAAAGATAGTGACCATAATAGTAATCGTGGCAGAGGGCTCGCTGTACGGAATCAGCGTCTACGGCCCGCTCGTCAAAGAGCCGTATATCATCGGGTCGGTAGTCGCGCAGCTGATCAGCGCCTCTATACTGGTCATGCTGCTTGATGAGCTCGTGCAAAAAGGCTGGGGCATCGGCTCGGGCCTCTCACTGTTCATCATGGCCGGCATCGCCCAGACGATACTGTGGAGCGTGTTCAGCCCGTTTCCAGCTAATGCATCTACAGGCGAACCTACCGGCATTTTGCCCTACACCATTTTTGCCGTTTCACACGGAAGTGGGGATGACGCTCTTTTGCGTTCTGGCCAGCTTCCTAGCATATTCGGCCTAGGGCTTACGGTGGCAGTCATACTCGTGCTCGTGTATATAGAGGGCATCCACGTCGACATACCCATAGTCTCTACGAAATACAGGGGCTTTACGGCAGTCTATCCAATCAAGCTGCTGTATACGTCGGTCATTCCTGTCATCCTGTCGTCGGCGCTCATCGCAAACGCCGTGTTCATGGGGCAGATGATGTGGGCCAACTATAATCCGAACAACACGAACCCCGCGTTCAACTGGATAGCGCAGTTCCAGCCAAACTCTCCACAGACGCCAACGGGTGGCATACTATACTACATCACCTCACCGAGAAGCTTTGACCACGTGGCCGCAGATCCTGCGCGGGCAGTGATATACGTCATATTCTTTGTGACTATAGTGACAGTCTTCTCTAGGCTCTGGGTGGAGCTGGGCGGCCTTTCGGCCAAGACTGCCGCAAAGAACCTGCTTGACGCCGACGTGCAGGTGCCCGGTTTCAGACGCTCCGAGAACTCGGTCGAGTCACTGCTAAACAGGTACATACCGTCGCTCACGATAATAAGCGGCGTCATCATCGGCCTCCTCGCTTCGCTGTCAGACATACTGAACGTCTATGGCTCGGGAACCGGCATACTCCTGATGGTGAACATCATGGTCAGCTACTACCAGACGCTGGTCAAAGAGCAGGTCGACACGTACATGCCCAAACTGGCGGCTCTCCTTGGCAGGAAATAACAAGCGCGCCATCATTGTCGGCATCCCCGGCGTGGGCAAGACGACTGTCATCACCCGCGCGGCCGAACTCTTGTCGTCATCGCAAAAGCGCAAGGCCGCTGTCGTCACTTACGGGACTCTGATGTTTGAAGAAGCGCAAAAGATTGGCGTGAAAAACCGCGACGAGATGCGCAGGCTCCCTGTCGAGCAGCAGAAAAAGCTGCAAGAGACCGCTGCGCGCCGCATAGCCGAGATGCAGGACGACGTGGTCATTGTCGACACGCACCTGTTCATAAGCACCCGTGAAGGCTATTACCCCGGCCTTCCAATGAGACTCATTACAATCATGAACCCGACGAACCTGATAATGGTGGCGGCAGACCCTGCCGAGATAGCCGAGCGCAGGAAGAACGATCCTTCCCGCCAGCGTGACGAAGCCTCGCCCGAAGCCATTAAAAATGACCTTGACTTTTCCAAGATGATGCTCGCATCTTGCTCTATTCTGACCGGGGCGCCGTTTGCAATAGTGGTAAACGGCGACGGCAATGTTGACGACGCGGCCGCAGGCGTGGCCAGCATCCTTGCGGGAGAGTCTTTGAAATGATAGACTATGGCAGCCTGATACTGCAGCTGTTCTCACCCCAGTACACAAGGCACCCGATATTTCCCGACTTTCTCACGGCGACTCTAGTCGCGATGGTGATATCCGTGAGCATGAGCTTTGCGTTTGCCATGCTGCGCCGGAAAACCACCGACATTGAGCGCGTCAACAGGATAATGAAGGAGACAAACGAGTGGCGAAAAGCATACACGGCCGCCGTGAAAAAAGGCGACAAGGCCGAGATTGACGAGCTAAAGAAAAAGCAAGCCTACGTCAACAAGATGGCCCTCGAAGTGCAACAGCAGCAGATGCGCCCCATGCTCATCTACATGCTCCCCTCCTTCCTGATATGGATATTCGTCTTTCCGTCGATATTCGGCCAGGTAGTGGCAATATCGCCGATACACATCCCGTGGATAATGTGCAGCGACCAGGACGTCCACAACCACCAGCAGCTGGACGACAAGGGCAACCCCAAGGGGGCGTGCGAAGTGCCCGGCGAGGTCTATTTGTGGGGATGGTTCCTGCTCACGTCATTTGCCTTTTCCGGCATAGTGGGCAAGGTCACCAAGACAAGTATGCCGAGCATGTGATGACATGGCCACTGCAGCAGCAAAAAAACCAAGCATCGTGATCTCTGGCTGGCCGGCGGTGGGCAAGACCACAATAGCTGGCGAGCTTGCCAACGAGTTCGGGCTGACCATGTACAATGGAGGCGACATATTGAAGATGCTTGCCCGGGAAAAAGGATACTCTACAGACACTGCAAAGAGCGACTGGTGGGACACGCCGGAGGCCAAGGCGTTCATGCAAGAGCGCAAGCGGGACCCTACCTTTGACAAGCGCGTCGACAAAAAGCTGGAGGAGATACTGAAATCTGAAAGCGCCGTGATAACAAGCTACACGCTTCCGTGGCTCGTAAACGATGATGGGATAATAAAGTTCTGGCTCAAGGGCTCGGCGCACAGCCGCGCAAAGCGCATGGCAAACCGCGACGGGATAGCGG
Organism: Nitrososphaera sp.; assembly: GCA_036378195.1. Lineage (GTDB taxonomy): Archaea > Thermoproteota > Nitrososphaeria > Nitrososphaerales > Nitrososphaeraceae > Nitrososphaera. The sequence goes on along the minus strand of DASUXB010000157.1, from coordinate 2,309 downwards.
TACAAGAGGCGGAAAAGATAGTGAACCTGCGCGACAACGAAAACATCAAGATATACAAGAACCTCTACGGCTTTACGTTCGGAGAAGACCTGTCTGTGTTCGATTATGCGCTCAACACCGACCTTTTGAGCCTACCCGCGCTGGTCGAAGTCGCCAAGCTCATAGTGAGGCGTCAGGTGGGTCAGTGAATATGCTGCCTCAACTAGAGAACCTCGTCAACGTGGACGAGGACGTGACGGACGAGCGCTACGGCCACTACCCCGACAAGAGGCCGATAAGCGAGCTTTTGTATTATGGATTGATACTTGTGGACAAGCCGGCAGGCCCCACTAGCCACGAGGTGGTGGCGTGGGTAAAGAGGATACTGGAGATAGAAAAGGCAGGCCACTCGGGAACGCTTGACCCCGGGGCTACAGGGCTTCTCCCAATCGGCCTTGGCGAAGGGACAAAGGCGCTTGGCGTGCTTCTGCTCGGGCCAAAGGAATACTATGCACTTGCGCGCCTGCACGCGCACGCGCCGGCGGACAAGGTAAGGCGCATAATGAAGGATTTCACGGGCGAGATATACCAGCGGCCGCCGCAGCGCTCGTCGGTCAAGAGGGTCACCCGCGTCCGCACCGTATACGCGTTTGACTACATCGAGGACTATGACCGGCTGATACTGATGCGCGTGCTCTGCCAGGCAGGCACGTACATACGCAAGATAATCTACGACATCGGCGAAGTGCTGTCGCCGGGCGCAACGATGGTAGAGCTGCGCCGCACGCAGGTGAGCAACCTGTACGAAAAGGACGGCCTCGTGCGCCTGCACGACCTTGCCGACGCGTACCAGCGCTACAAGGAAACAGGCGACGAGGAGAAACTCCGCCGATTGATCAAGCCAATAGAGCAGTGCCTTGAAGGGATACGCGGCATAACCGTCCGGGACACCGCGGTTGACGCTCTGTGCCACGGCGCGCCCCTTGCCGTGCCCGGGGTGATAGCGGTGCCAAAGGACCTGCGCGTAGGCGAGCTTGTCGGCGTCTATACGTTAAAGGGCGAGATAGTCGGCCTTGCAGAGGCAGCGATGACAAAAGAGCAGATAGAGGAAAGCGCAAGGGGAGTCGCGTTTGTCATGAAGCGACTGATAATGAAGCCTGATACTTATCCAAAGGCGTGGCGCTCCAGGGGCGAGCACGCCGCGGCCCCAGACGTGGCCGTACGCCCCGAAGTGGATCTGGGCAAGCTGGAAAGCGACGATATTTAGATCGTTTCGCCGATGCCCGGGCGCTTGCGGTCGAGCTTGGCGATGTTCCTTGCCAGGTTCTCAATCGTCCCGGGTATGTGGCACTTGCACATGCAGTCGCCGCAGTCGACGTGGTTTCCGCCTTTGCAGTTGTCAGAAAGTCCTTGGTTGCTCAAAAACAAGTAACAATCGGCGTTCCTCAATTTCTATCTTTGCTATGTTTGATTGAATTATATAGTGAAGGAGCCAAGACGGTGCTTGGTTGCCGGGGTCGCCTAGCCCGGGAGGGCGCAAGCCTGGAAACAGCAAAATCTGCTTTCCGGCGAGCTTGTGACCCGTAAGGGTCCCGAGGGTTCAAATCCCTCTCCCGGCGCCTTTCTTCTTCTCTTCTCTTTCTAGTAAAGCGCCTGCAACAATCCCAAGCGTGAACCACAGCGCAGTCATGCTTGCCGCCATTGACGAGCGCCATCCTGTAAGCAGCTGCTGCGGTACAAACTCTAGGCCGGAAAATGCCGGGAACAGGAAATAGAGCACGCCTATTATCCCAGTGTACACGCCTGCCGCTCCGATGTACCAGTTCTTTCTACGCGTCCTTGAAAACGCGATTGCAGAGCCAAGGGCCGCAAGCCCAGACGCGGCAGTATAGCCTGTGTAAAGTACAGAATATCCACTGTCGCCTCCTGTGTTAAAGACGGTATCCGGGTTTGCCGGGTATCTCAATGCCGGGATGACATAGAGAGCGAGCCATGCCGCTCCTGCGACTGCAAGGGCCACCTTGAAGGCGCTTGTACCAATCCGGAGGTACACTGCAGCGACAAGCACGCCGCCTCCGATGCCTACTGCAATCGGAAGCGCGACATTCTGCACCTGCAAGAGTTGCAGCTCTTGGTTGAACTCGCCTTCGTCGATTATTCCCGGCGCGACCAATTCGTCCGCGTAAAAGTCTGCGATCTTGCCCTGCTGGGCCTGCACTTTTGTCAAGTTGATTGCCGCCGAGAGCGCGCCGCCTACAATCCCTGCAATGATGGCTAGGAAAAATGCCTTTTTCGCCTGCATAGTTAGAGTTCCTCGTCCAGCTCCTCGA
>DASUXB010000156.1:0-3330 GCA_036378195.1 Nitrososphaera sp. | reverse complement strand
TGATTTCCGCCGTGTATTTCTTGGCAAGCTGCCTTGACGCAGGCACCGTGATGCCGATAAAGACGTCGCCCTGCCCGTACTGGCCCGGGCCGGTCTTGAAGAACCGCTGCATCACCTTTGCCTTTTCCAAGTCGCCAAGCGCCCGCATCTCGCCCCTCAGAAGATCAAGTGTCAGGCAATTTCCACCACCTTTTTCCTCGACGCAAGGCCGGAGAGGATGTGCACGTCCTGCGCGGAGACGCCGAAATGCGCCGCAAGCTTTTTGACAAGCTCGCGGTTTGCCCTGCCGCGCTCTGGCTGCGACTTTATCGACACGGTTATTTCGTCGCCTGCCACCTCTATCATACCGTCCGGGGAAAATCGCACGGTGACGTGGTATTTTTTCAAACGCAAAGTTTCTTGTTCTGGCTCGCTAATATGCTTGTAGAAGGACATTACATAAAGCATTATACATGAAAACTGCGATTTGTGCAGCGACAGCGATACGACAGACTCGTGGATAGATTGTGCGTGCGGTGCCCGTTACGGTGCAAACCTCCCAGCTTGCCCAAACTGCAGTGCGCCAAACGCCTTCTATGGCGAAAAAAAGCGCAGCACCGGCGGCAAGGCCGGCATAATAGCCGCGATTGTAATTGCTGCTATTGCCGTGATATTCATCGCCCCCCAGTTCATAGGCGACCTTGGCGGCGGGACAAACAACGATAACAACCCGATAAACAGCGCCATAAAGATACTGCAGCCGCAGGCGACCAAGCCGGAAAAGGTGCCGCAGGAGGAGCTTGTGGCGCACGTGCTTGCCGCGATAAACAGCGACCGCAAGAAATTCGGCTTAGAGCCTGTCACTCTTGGCGACAACGAAGCTGCGCAGCTGCACGCCGAGGATGTCTTTAAGACAAAGCAGATCTCGCACTGGACGACGTCAGGAGAAAAGCCCTACATGACGTACACTCGGCTTGGGGGCGAGGGGAGCGTTCACCAGAACGTCGCCATCGCCGGCTTTGGGCCCGACGAATACGGCAGGTGCGTCTCCACAGTCATACTGTGCGAACGCATAGACCCGCTGTCCACCATCGACGAGTTGGAGAACGAGATGATGAACAACGACAAGGAATGCTGCGACAACGGGCACAGGGACAACATACTCGACAGGGACCACACGCGCGTAAGCATCGGAATAGCGTACGACGAATACTACCTGGCAATGGTGCAGAACTTTGAGGCGGACTATGGGCTGTCTGTGGATGTCGAGGGGACCAAGGTCAGCATCGCCGGCTCCGTGCCCGCAGGAGACAAGTTTGACAACGTCGTGGTGTACTATGACGGGCTCCCAGACAAGCAGGCGTACGACGCAAACAAGGAAAAGCTTTCGTACGACGCAGGCACGCTTGTCGCAAGTGTGTTCGAGCCGCTTCCGCGGGGCCTAAGGTACCAGCAGCCGGGCGACTATGTCGTGATAGAGGCCGACAGGTGGCAGGACGGCAATAACAACTTGGATGTCAGTTTCGACCTTGCGCCTGCGATGAAAAAGGACGGCGTCTATACCGTGTACGCCATGTTCGATGACGAAAAGGGCCAGCAGTTTTCGGCAACCTCCCACTCGATATTTGCAAAGACGGAATAATAAAAGACGACAGCAGGTGAAGGAAAGGCATTATCATGCGACGCAGCTACGGGCCAAAGGCGCCCGGCGCGCGCATATTGCTCGCCTTCCGTTCGTCCATGCTGAAACTCGTGTTTTATCCGAGTAGCGGTATATCCGCATTTCAGTTATTTAAGGCAGCTGGCAATATTCTCTATATTTCAGGTTAATTCCTGTAGACAGGGCACAGGGATACGTATTTGAGCGGGCGGGGACATCGCATTCTCGTGAATTTTGCAGCTCTTAAAATAGGCGCATGGGACCTTTCCGGGCTCGTAAAGGACCCCGCCGGCTCCGAGTTTGCGCAGTTTTTGGATTCCATCGAGGGCAAGGTAAAGGCGTTTGAGGGCAGGCGCCGGTCGCTCCGGCCAGACATCCCCGCCGCCGAGTTTGAGGGCATGATCCATGACCTTGAGGACATTTACGAAAAGCTCAGCATCGCAGGAGGCTATGCGCATCTGCGCTACTACGGCAACACCGCCTCAAACGAGGCGTCGGCGCTAGTGACTCGGATGGACAAGATGTCGGCCGAGGCTGGAAACCGCCTGCTGTTTTTCGACCTCTGGTTCAAAAAAGAGCTCGATGAGGGCAACGCTGTACGCCTCATAGAGTCGGCGCCTGCGGTCTACCGCGAGTACCTGCGCCACAAGCGCCTGCTGGCAAAGCACTCGCTGTCAGAGCCGGAGGAAAGGGTAATCAACACGCTTGAAGTCACCGGCACCGGCGCGCTGGTAAAGATATACGACAAGATGACGTCCGCCTTTGAGTTTGAAATGTCGCTAAAGCGCGGCAGGAAAACAATCACCAAAAAATTTGACAACAAGGAAAAACTGGTGTCGCTTGTGCGCAGCGCAAACCCGGCGGAGAGGGAGGCCGCGTACAAGGCATTGTTTGCGACGTACAAAAAGAACTCCGGCGTGCTTGGCGAGATATACCAGAACATAGTGGTCGAGTGGCGCAACGAGGGGATTTCCATGCGCGGCTACAGGACCCCTATTTCTGTCAGGAACATCGCAAACAACCTGGACGACGAGACAGTGGATGCGCTCCTTGCTGCATGCAGGAAAAACAACCGGGTGTTCCAGGAATATTTCAGGGAAAAAGCGCGCTTGTTAGGCGTCAAAAGACTTCGTCGGTACGACCTTTACGCGCCGCTTTCGACAAAGACGTCTGGCAAAAAGTTTGCGTACGGCAAGGCAGTCGCAAGCGTGCTTGACACGTTTGGCGACTTTGATCCGCAGGTGCGCGCCCTTGCCGAGCGCGTGTTTTCCGAGGGCCACGTCGACTCGCAGATACGCAAGGCAAAGCGCGGAGGAGCGTTCTGCCACACCGTCTCCCCGTCGATAACGCCGTACGTGCTCCTGAACTTTGACGGGAGGACCCGCGACGTCTCTACGCTTGCCCACGAGTTCGGGCACGCCATACACAGTATGCTTGCGGAAAAACTGCCCATAATGGTGTCGCACGCGCCGCTCCCGCTTGCCGAGACGGCGTCGGTGTTTGCAGAGATGCTGTTAAACGAGCGCCTGATGGAAAAGATGTCGAGGCAGGAGCGGCAATTGCTATTGGCAGAGCAGATTGACGACATGTACGCCACGATAATGCGCCAGGCGTATTTCACGCTGTTTGAGGTAGACGCCCACAGGGCGATAGGAGAAGAGAACGCCACGATCGACCAGGTCACGCAGATC
>DASUXB010000155.1:0-20142 GCA_036378195.1 Nitrososphaera sp. | reverse complement strand
GAAAATTTCTTTGTCCTTATTACGGCGAATAATCCTGTACTGATAAATGCTGATTAAAACATGCGAATTGTTTGAATGAACAAGTCTCTAGCACCTGTCAATAGTCAGAGCGCAGCTACTCTTTTTCTCTTGGACCGATGCAATTTGTTGTACAGGCTACGCAACAGGACGACTGGATACATCTATCCGCAGAGTACCTTAACTTGTGCATCCACAAAAATTTGTTTGAACGTACATGTTTGGAACAACAAGATACACGGTACTTGCCGCCATATTAGGCATGGCAATCCTGAGCATGGTGGCGGGGCCAGGGTTGATGATAACAAACAACAACATCGCCGCAGCGCAGACTCCGCCATCAGGCAATGCAACAACGGTAACGCCGCCAAGCAATGCAACCTCCGCTTCTTCGGCAAGGACGATCACCTTGATGCCGACTTCCGGCAGCACAGGTAGCAACGTCACTATCGATGGAACCGGATTCTCGACAGGGCAGACGTTTGGATTCACGTTTGACGGTAAATACATCTACACAAACAACATGACGCAGAATACCATTGGAGAGTTCTCCATAATAGCAACCATACCGAGGAACGCGACAGCCGGAGACCATGAGATAAAGGCTGCAGGTAGCAAAGGAGAAAACGCAACCGCGACGTTTGCCGTGCAAGAATCTGGCAACGCGACATCATCGACTGGTAACACGACATCGACGACTCCGGTGCCCCCAAGCAACGAGACATCATCATCTGGCAACTCTACTTTAACCACGCCGGCAGGTAATGCAACTGCAACTGGAAACTCGACAGCTATCCCCGGAGTCAATATTGCAACACTCGTTCTGACGCCGGCGTCCGTAAGCGCGGGAAGTGAGTTGAGCATAGCCGGCTCGGGTTTTGGCAGTAACCAAAATGTAACGCTGGCACTGAACGACAACCCTCTGCCCTCAAACTCGACCATAACAACTGATGCAACCGGCGCGTTTACTGCTACCGTGGCCATTCCCAAGGACGTAGCAGCCGGCAACCACAAGATCAGCGCAAAAGACGGTAGCGGCGTCGAAGCTTCTGCCACTCTGAGCGTGACTGCAGCAACAATGCCCCCATCAGCACCCCCACCATAAAAAAATGATGCGAGCTGCGCCTGACGGCGCAGGCTGCTTTTTTTCCAAAGTCCGCCAATCCCAGTTCATTCGTAATTGAGATTACAAAATCAAGAATAGCTTTAAAGATTCATCGAATGACAAAAAAAGTGCCACCAGCTGCAGAGAATTGCGGTAGCCCCGTAATGAGGTAGTAGGATAGCTTTTGCTATGACATACTTGCTTTACTCACAGGTTTCATTCAGTGGTATAGTATATTTCGCTCTGCTTTTTTTCCAGTGTCAAGGTTGCATCTTTTTCTTCTTGATTCCCGCGGGAAGTATGGCCTGACCTACTTCCTTGTACATTTTCAGAAAGCGTTTCCCACGCTCCGTAGCATGGTACTCTTTTTCCTCAGCCACATAATCGAGGAGTCCTCCGCCCTGCAACAGCTCTAGGTATTCCTTCAGCTGCGGGAACGACAGGAAAGCCTTGTACATTATCCTCGTCTTTATCGCGCCGCCCTGTGCAACTTCAAGCACGTCAGCGGCAATGTCCATCCTGCTTCTGTATTTCACAAGAATTATAGGAATTAGTCATTTAAATGAGTACCTATATTAGAAAATTAGAGAAATATTCTATATTGCTCTTCCATAGTTTTCTGGATCTTGACCGGCAGGCGGACTACAAGGGAGTGCCACTAGGACTTTTAAGCAGAGGCGCACTCTCTATCAAAGCTGAGACTAGCTTTTGCGATTTATATCGCCTGAACAAGAAAATTCACTGCAGCTGCAATTATCGTGACGTGGAAAATCCGCGGGCGCTGCAAATCGGTCAGCTCTGACATATAGTAAATCCTCCATACTTTTACCAGTGAACTTATCCTCACGTGCAACGAGGCTGCCAAGACACACGGTTTCTTTTGCGGTGATGACGGCGGCAATGTTACTGCTATCGATTGCCGGCAATGCACCGGTAAAGGCACACGCCCTGACTGACGCCTGCAACTGCGTGATATTCCGGCTTGACGACATCCAGGACTCTTGGCTAGTCCCTGTCCAATCTGCCGTCATCGACAAGTTCGTGGAGAAAAGCATGAACCTCGACTTGGCGATAATAATGAACCATATTGGAAATGACCCTGCCATAGTCGACAAGGTGAAGGAAGCCATTTCAACGGGCTTGGTTGAAACGTCCGTGCACGGGTGGGAGCACGTCGATTACCGGACGCTTTCCTTGAGCGAACAGCAGGACACCTTGGAGAAGGCCAATCAAAAGATGGGAGAGCTGTTTGGAAGCAGAACCAACGTGTTCGTAGCCCCATACAACGCATACAATGACGACACGCTAAAGGCAGCCAGCCAAGCGGGCCTTACAATCTTGAGTTCCGAGTTTGACCAAGAAATGGCAAGCATATACAACTCTGACGATCCGGATAGCCCCGGCAACAAGGTGTACAAGGCGACCGCTGGCTCGGACATCAAAGACTCCCAAGGAATCTACCATATGCCGCAGGTAGTCGGCTTTTACACCTACGATTCCGAGCCGCCGACAAAGACCCCGCTGTCCACGATTGAAAGCAAGATAGACAGCACCATTGCCAGCTACGGCTATGCGGTAGTGACTTTGCACCCGCAGGACTTTACCGTAAAGGACGCAGGCAACAACCCGACGGACACTCTGTCGCAGGAAGAGATGAACGACCTTGACTCGCTGCTAACCTGGATAAGCAATCAGAACTACCACGTAGAAACGTTTTCCGGCACGGTCAACAATTCTCAGGCATCCACCCCGGCTGCTGACGACGACAACAATGACAATAACAGTAGCAATAACAACGACGACAGCACTGCTGCTTCAGGCCTGATAGCGCCTCTGGTCAATACGATCGTTTCATCGCTTCGGCCGAGTAACGGCGGCCCATAGAGGACGAGAGAAAGAGAGGCATGTGATGCCAGAAAGCGCATCGCGATTCGGGACAGGCAGCGAAGGGCAGCTACGGGTCAGATGGTAATGACGACACGATGGCAGCAGGCACCTTCTTTTTTATTTCAACCTAAAGCTCACCCGACTAACCTGAAAATCTATTCCTTGCTCGTAGAACCCCTTTGTCAGCGCCTTGCTCAATCCCTTTGTAACGTCATCCAGCCTTTCTTCATCCTCGACAATATCTGTTGGCACGTCAATCAGAATTTCAGCCTCAAGAAGCAACTTTTTCGTTTCTACCATGATCTTTATCGGATATTCTGTCTAATAGGGATGGCCGCGCTTTTGCGCGTGACAGGCCCGCAGGGAAGATCCAGTGCGCTTTCTTGCGGTGCAGTTCTTGCTTTTGGTATGCGTCATCAGTTAAAGAACGTGCAGACAATATGCGTTGCCCTTTATGCGGCTTGGTTGTAGAATCCATCGTGTGGAAACAGGCGCAACCAAGCCCGTGGCGATTCAAGAGCTCTTCAAGGACTCTTGTTCCCACGGTAAAAATGAGACTTGTCTGATTGTACGCAAGTAGAGAACCTGAAGGAATGTACCGGATTCTGCGACAGCGTTACATCGTTGGCCGTCTGCTCTGATCACTTTTGACAAACATGCTTAACATCAATGGTTCAGCAGAGATACCAATGCACATGTTGCAACGCCTGTACTACGACAATGCAATGATTAGCGCGATGCAAAACTATTACGGGATAAACGACGTACATGCGTTGACCAGTTTCTTTCAGGCAGCCGGCCTCGTAAATGGCGACAGTGATGACGACGGTGGCTGATTCTAAAATCCATCAGATCTATTTTGTTGTAGATGATGATGATGTTCTGTTGTAGGATGTTAACCCCGCGCTTTTGTAGCACTAGGCCAGACGACATGCTGCTTGGCGTTGAATGAAATTCGTCCCGCGATGATGCATGTCAACTCCTTATGAACGGCAGATTCGATTGTTACAGTACAAGCGCATCTCTTAAAGTAAGATACTGAAACCAAATTTAGCCAAAAAATGGAAATTTGAGCTGGCAGTTAACGACAATTGCAGAATATTTTTATAGTGCCATCTTCTACTCGCGAATTCCCTATGGACAACTTAGAACAGCAGCTGTCAAGGACAGAGGGACGGAGACCCTCGGGCAGGTCCAGCGCTGCTAGTTTCCTGCTATGCAATTCTTGTTATTGGTGTGCATCATCAATCGCAGAATTTACAGATGACCTGCATTGCCCTTCATGTGGCTCGGTCGTAGAGTCCATCCCGCTAGAAACTGGAGAATTGCTTTCATTTGGCGTGGACGCAAAAAGAGGCGTCATACTGGAATTCAAAAAATCGCTGAGAAATGTAGCATAGAAAGAGAATGGACTGGGTGGGATTTGAACCCACGACCTCTCGCTTGCGAAGCGAGCATTACTACCCCTGAACTACCAGCCCGCAAGCCACATGCAACAAGACCCCGAATATAAAACATCGGAGCGATAAGATCATAAGAGCACATGCACGCAAGTGTTAGCGGACAGCACGGGAATGGAAAACTCGTACGACACGCTCATCACAAATGCTTCTGCAGTCATACCCAAGGTCGGGATAGTCGAGTGCGACATCGCCATTGAAGGCGGCAGGATAAAGACGCTAAAGCCGTCGCAAAACGCAAGTGCGTCGAGGAGGATAAACGCGGCAGGCAAGTACGTCCTCCCCGGCGCAATAGACCCGCATGTCCATTACGGCGTCTACACCCCGATTGACGAGGCGGCGCGGACTGAATCGTGCTCGGCTGCAGTCGGAGGCGTCACGACCATGATGCGCATGCTGCGCCTGTACGACAGCGACTACCGCGCAGTCGAAAGACAGTTGCAGGCAAGCAGGGGCACCCATTACATCGACTATGCCATTCACGCGTCGATATTGAGAAGCGAGCAGGTCAAGGATATACCCTACCTGAAGAAAAAAGGCATCAACTCTTTGAAAATATACATGAACCTGGGGGCCGACCTCAACCACATCTATATGGACTTGGAGCCCGGCGAGCACGGCGTCAAGGACGGCGAGGTCAACATGGACGACTCGCTTCTGTCCGCGATAGTAGAGGGCGGAGCAAAAGAAAACTCTACAATTCTTGTCCACGCTGAAAATCCTGCGGTGTGCGCAGAGCACATCAGGCGCGGAAAGGAAAAAGGATTGTCCGGCTTGAAGGCGTGGTCGGACTGCAGGCCGGCGCAGTCGGAGGCAGAGAGCGTCGCAAAAGTGTCGGCGCTTGGCAGAAAGTTTGGCGCAAACCTCTACTTTGTGCACATTGGCTCAAACGCGGCACTTGACGCCATACTTGCCGAGAGGCAAAAGGGAAACGCCAACTATTACATCGAGACCTGCCCCCAGTACCTCACCCACACGCACGACTTTGCAAGCATTACGGGCAAGGTCGTGCCCCCCATACGCTCAAAGAGCGATGTGCAGAGCGTCTGGTCGGCGCTCCGGAACGGCATCATCGACACGGTCGGTACCGACCATGTGGCAAACAGGCTTGACATAAAGATGGGACGGGGCGACCTGTGGTCCGCTCTTGCCGGCTTTCCGGGCATCGCCACGATGCTCCCTGTGCTTCTCGACCAAGGCGTCAACTCCGACAGGATAAGCGTCGAAAGGGTAGCAGAAGTCACGAGTTACAACGCTGCAAGGATATTTGGAATGTACCCGAGAAAGGGCACAATACAGCAGGGCTCTGATGCGGACCTCGTGATGGTTGACATGGACCTTGAGCAAAAGGTGACGCCAGAGCTGTTGCAGTCGTACTCTGACTACTCCATCTACGACGGCTGGAAATTGAAGGGGTGGCCGGTGCTCACAATGGTGCGCGGCAAGGTCGTGATGGAAGGGGGACAGGTGGCGCAGGACGCGCTCGGCCACGGCCAGTTCGTTGCAAGGCCCGCCTAGGTCTTTTTCGTCTTGTCCTCTACCCCGAACACCTTGTACCGGGAGAGGGCCTTGTACATCAAAAAGACTATGAAGGCGATTATGAGGAAGTCGATGATGTTTGCTATCAGGTCGCCGTACGAGAATTTTGTCGTTACCCCGGTGACGCTGTTTGTGACGTTGTAGGAAAGGGTCTTTAGGTCGCCGGAAGGCAGCGCAAGCCCGACTATTGGAGTTATGATGTCGGTCACAAACGCCGTTACGAGCTTTGAAGCGGCTGCGCCGATAACAAACGCGATGGCAAGCCCTATCACCCCGAAGGTCTTTAGAAAGTCGATGAACTCTGTCATCAGAGATTTTTTCGCTGGTGCAGGGGTGCTGCTGTCCGACACAAGGCAGAGCTCGGGCAAGGCAGGATAAAAAGATGATGCACGTACCTTACTGATTACGCATCAGGGTTGACTGTCTCAAACGTGCCGTTCCCCTTTGCCCGGTAGTACACGTCGGCCTTTCTCGTAAACAGCCCAACCTCCATCACTCCGGCAATTCCCTTCAACTCCAGCTCGGTTTTTCCCGGGTCGGGAATCGACTGGAACGCGGTGTCCAGTATTATGTTGCCGTTTTCTGTAATAAACGGGTAGCCCTTGTCAAGCGTGCGCATGGCCGGCCTGCCACCCATCTCTTTTAGCTTTTTCGCGGCCGATGTCCGGGCCATCGGGTGGACTTCAATCGGAACGGATCTTGAAAACGACTTGACAAACTTGGCTTCGTCTGCCACAATGACGACAGTCTTGGCAGAAGAAATCAGGATCTTTTCGCGCAGCAGCGCACCTCCTCCGCCCTTTATCATGTCGAAGTTGCCGTCTATCTGGTCGGCGCCATCAAACACGACGTCGATGTCCGGTATGCGGATCTCGTCTGCAAAGCGCAGGCCTGATTTCTCTGCCTCGACTTTTATCTGAAGCGACGTCGGGACGCAGAGGAGTGTGTCCTTGGCTTTCAGGCTCGCCATCTCCCGGACGATGTATGCGGCCGTGCTCCCGCTGCCAAGGCCCACTACTTGGTCTGGCTTGACAAACCTACTCACCGCGTCCTTGGCCAGCTTTTGTATTGCATCCTGTACGGACAAACAATATGCGCACTGTACGCAGGGTATAAAAAGTTAGAACTTGCGCATCTTTCTCAGGTCAAAGCGCGCCGGCCCGTTTATGCCCGGGTTGAGGTAGCGGCTGGACAGATATTTTGAAATGTCCTGCGCAGGATTGTTGTTTGCGTTCTGTCTTCCCATGCGCTCGATGCCTGCCCGCAGGTCTGCAAGGCCGCCTTGCGCGTCGTCCTGTCCCAGTATATCGCAGAACATGCCTGTTGGCGGACATACCGCCTGGATGTCGGTGCCCTTTTTGGTCCACTTTAACATGCCCAGATCAAAGTCGATTGATTTCTCCCACGATGGGTCGCTTTCGACAAGCCACCTTGGAACGCGGTTGCCCTGCATGGCTTTCCGTCGTGCACCATGCCATTTATGTTTTTGCTGGCGACGATGATAGATAGAATATATAGCGCGTCGATTGCAAGTGCAGGTATGGCAAGACGCGAGAACAACAAGACACACGCCTACAGCGCCCAGAGATCGGGCAGCAAGAAATATGCCAAGGCAGAAAGGCGCAAGCGCCACAAGCCAAGATAAGAGCGAGCGCGAGTTTTACACAATTTGCAATCTTTGCGCCCGTACGCGGCTTTTCTTGCAACATGCGAGCTAGACGGGTGTTTTTTGCAGGCGCGTCGGCGCGATATCCGCAATGGGAGAATGTTTATATATTAGAATAAAATATAAATATAGGCCGTAAAAGGGAAACAAAAAAAGAGTTTTGGTGAATAGAAATTGGTAAAAGACATCTCTATGTTTGGCGACCGCTGCCCCCGCTGTGGCAGGGGTTCGATGGTAACAGACAACTCCAGCGGAGAACTGTTTTGCGGTAACTGCGGTTTCGTCGTAAGCGAGAGGATAGAAGAGATGGGTCCGGAATGGCGCGCCTTCTCAAAGGAAGAGCACGAGGACAGGAGCAGGGCAGGCATCCCGACGTCGCTTGCCATGCACGACATGGGCCTTGCAACAATAATCGGCCCGGTCGACAAGGATGCCTCGGGCAAGCCGCTTTCCGCGTCCATGAAGAGCACGATTGAGAGGCTCAGGACATGGGACAGCAGGAGCCAGGTGCACGAGCCGGTGGACCGCAACTTCCGCCAGGCATTCTCCGAGCTTGACAGGCTCAAGGACAAGCTCGCAGTCGGCGACGCTGTGATTGAAAAGGCAGCTTATGTTTACAGAAAGGCACTTGAAAAGGGGCTGGTCCGCGGGCGCTCTATATCCGCGCTCGTAGCGGCGGCGCTCTATGCGGCGTGCCGCGACACCGAGACTCCAAGGACGCTCAAGGACATTGCAAATGCAAGCAACATCAAGAAAAAAGACGTCGCAAGGTGCTACCGCCTCCTCATCCGTGAACTGGACCTGAAAATGCCAGTCGTCGACCCGGTGAAATGTGTCGCGAGGATTGCAAGCAAGGCAGGTCTTTCAGAAAAGACAAAGAGAAAGGCCCTTGAAATCCTGAAAAAGGCGGAAGAAGGCAAGATCTCTGCCGGCAAAGACCCGATGGGCCTCGCTGCGGCCGCGCTGTACGTGGCGTGCGTCATGAACGGCGAGAACAAGACGCAAAAAGACGTGGCAGAGGCGGCAGGTGTGACAGAAGTGACCATCCGCAACCGCTACAAGGGCCTAAAGACGCACCTCAAGCTCTGAGGGCGGCCACAAACTTTTTCCTTTCTTCCACGAGCCCTTTCAGGACGTCTTCTGCTTCCTTTTGCCGGTCTTTAGTTGCGATTATTTCAAGGCACATGACAATGTCAGAATCAAGCGACAGAAGAGTGTCGAGCTTGTCGTCTCTGACTATACCGTTTGGCGTCAGCACGTCCGGATAGCCCTCCGACATGTCCGTCGCAACGCCCTTTAGCAGGATGTTCAGGCTGTCGTCCTTTTTCAGGCCGGCCTGGATCTTGTGCACCTTTGTCCGGACGTTCTGGCTTGTCAGCCGGGCAAGCGCCCTCATCTCGACGTAGCTGGACCGGCCGCTTTCCACGCCCTTTTGCACTATCGACGCTATGCGCACGGTCTCTGCAAGGTTGCCTTCAAGCTTGCCTCGTCGTCTGACGTTGTTCTTGTGCACTGGCGAAAAGACTCGTCCGGCCGGCTTAAATGCCTTGTTGTCAGGGCCTCTGTAGGCTTGCTCTGGGCAACGTGAACCGGATGGCCGCTCCGCCTGTGTACACCTGGTCGGCCCATATCTTGCCCCCGTGCGCCTCCACTATGCCCTTTGAAATCGGCAGGCCAAGGCCGCTTCCGCCGAACTTTCTTTTTGCAGTAGTGTCTATCTGGTAGAACTTTTCAAACAGCCTGTCCACCTTGTCGGCAGGGATGCCCACGCCGTTGTCTTCCACGGAAAACACCGCGACATCGTTTCTGCCGCCACCGTCTTCTACCTTGACTTTTATCATGCCCCCGCTTTCCGGCACGAAATCTACAGAGTTTTTCACGAGGTTTGCCAGGACCTGGTCGATTCTCTTTCTGTCGCACGTTATCGTGCCGGACGCCTTTACATCGGCCTTCAGCCTTATCGCCTTGTCCTTGGCGTAGGGCGCAAGGTCCGCGACGCATTGTGATACCATCTGCCCGATGTCGTTTTCGGTCATGACAAACGTCAGCTTGTCTATTTCGAGCTTGTACGAGTCCATTAGGTCATTTATCAGGTTCTCCATCTTGGTCGCGTTGCGCACGACCATCCTGGCGTGCCCCTTCTGGTCCTCCGTCAGGTTGCCGGAGCTTTCAGGGTCCAAGAGCGCGTCAGCGCCGAACTTTATCGGAGTGAGCGGCGACTTTAGCTCATGGCTCACCATCGACGAGAATTCCTCCTTCATCTTGTCGATACGCACGAGATCCTCGTTCATCTTCTTCAGGTCGTCGGTGCCGGCCTTGACGCTTTTGCGCATCTCGTCAAATATGCGCGCAAGGCTTCCCACTCTGTCCTGCGAAGCAAGGAGCTTGGAGTCAAGCCGGACATCGAGGTTGCCTCTTGCTATCTCTTCTGCAGCCCAGGCAAGTTCTGCGGTCTCTACGCGCAGCCTGCTGGTCGAGTACATCACGTAAAACAGCACGCCGCTGAGCGCCAAACCGACGGCGAGCACTATGTACGGCATGAAGGGGTTGAACCCGGAGTGTATGGAGTCGAGCGCGGTAAACTCTAGTATCCACTGCCTGCTTCCTATCTCCATTATTACTGTTTTTTCAAGTGACCTGTCGATGTCGGCTTCCTTGGTACCGGCGACCGCGGCAAGGTCGAACATCAGGTTCTGGCTCTCAGGCGAGCCGCCGTCGTGTATGGAAAACGTGACGTCGCGGACTGTTCGGCCGGTTATGCCGGCCATCAGGTCGTTAATGCGGAATGGCGAAAAGACCAAGCCCTTGATGTTTTCGCGGCGCTCGTCAGGCGTGTCTGCCGGCAGGCCGTTTTCGTACACGGGGACCATCATCAGAAACCCGCTCTGCGTGTTGTTTTCGGTTACCGTGATAAGCGTTATCTTGCCGGTTATGGTTGTCTGGCCGCTGTCTATGGCCCGGGATATCGCGGTGTTTCTCACCTGCTCGGATGACTCGTCAAAGCCGAGCGCCGACCGGTTTCTTGCGTCAACCGGTTCGGCTAGCACGACAGGATAATACTCTTGTTTTTGGCTTTCCGGCCACACGGTGTAATTTGCAAGCCCTTCTTCGCTGCGCACGCTTGCGATATGCGATGCGAGCTTGTCTGCAGGAACGCGCTCGCTAAAGCCGATTCCTTGCATCCCGGGGAACCTCTGATGGATCAGCTGGTTGTCCACAAAAGCCTTCCATTCCGCCCTCTCCACCTGCTGCGACGAAGCAAAGAGGCCCTTTGCGCCAAAGAGCACCTGCTCGTACTCCTGCATCCGGTTGTTTATTGAAAAGACGGTCGCAAGCACTTCATCATCAAAGTGGGCCTGTTCTAGGCCGTTGACAAAGACTGTCACGGTATACCACGCAAAGAGGGTTATCGCGATTGCCACGGCAAGCGCCGCAAGGGGAATAGACAGACCGTCTCGCAGCAATTCTGTTGATGCTAGTTATAGAAGCAAGTAAAATAACTTATCTCTCTTTCCACTATTACTACTGGACTTCTATCGCAGCTTCACTAAAGCCTTTCTTTACCAAATAGCCCTTGACGTCGTCCCGGTGGTCGCCCTGAAGCATGATAAAGCCGTCCTTGGCAGTCCCCCCGCAGGCAAAACTGCTTTTCAGGTCCTTGACTATTTTCTGCATGTCTGAGAGCTTGGGGTTGATGCCCTCTATTAGAGTTGTAGTCTTGGACCAGCGCCGCGTCTCTAGGCGGATGACAATTCGTGCATCTTCCTTGTCGAGCTCCCCGCACGCGCAAAGGTCATCAGGGAGGCCGCATTTTTTGCAGATAACCGCCATCGAGTAACACGATTTTCACGATGCCTATTATTAAGCCTTGTCATGCGTGAGAGAGGGAACGAAAAAAGGACCAAAGGTGCAGGGGAGGATCATTTTTCCCGCTGCCGCCTAGGGCCGTGCTGGTGGTTAATGGTTAGTGACTGATGATGCCAATAGACCCAGCGCTCCAGCTGCACCGAGTATCAGTCATTAGGCTGGCCTAATATTTAAACGGCCTTGGCTTTTTCGCCAGAGAGAGTGACGTTCGCTCAAGATAGATATTTGTGCAGGTGCACCCCATCTGTCTTTATGTCTTCTTCTGCTCCCGCTGTTGATACAGGCGGTACGAGGATAAAGAGCGCCGCGTCTGCCCTCCTCAAGGGAGGCACGCTTGTGAGCGAGCCCTGCCCAGAGTGCGGAGGCGTGCAGGTAAAGCTTGCAGACAAGACAAGCTGCATCAACTGCGGGTACCAAAGCGCGCCCAAAGAAGAGCAGAAAAAAGAAGGACAGGCCCCGCCCGCACAGATAATCGTTGGAAGCCTGGGCGCCTCTGCGGCAATAATCGAGGCCAAGATAGCCGAGCTTGCTTCCGGCCTCAAGGATGAAAAGGACACTGCCACCCAGAGGCAAAAGGCCGAGCTCTTGGAGGCGTACCTGCGCATACTGGAAAGGATGAGGGCGCTTTCTGCAAAGTAGCATCGGAATGTATTTAAAAGAAGAGAGTGTGACTAGAACCGTAAATGAGCAGCAAGAAGAAGAACGCCCCGCTGCCGGCTTCAAGCGCTGGCCTTCTCAGGTTCTTTGAAGACGAAACAAAGGGGATAAAGGTCAAGCCCGAGATAGTCATGGCTATCGCTGGCGCAATGATTGGCGTCTCGGTCATCGTCAGGATAATTTTCCCGATCGGATGAGCACCGATGCTTGCGGCAAAGCAGGACGACGTTTCTAACATCCATAGACGATGGTCTTTTACAAGGATGACTCCCGGAACGCTCCGGGCGTCGTACGCGATGATGCTTGCCTGCGCCGCGGTAGTCATTGTGGTATCGCACGTTTTCCACCTCCAGACTGATACTACAACCCTTGCAATACATTTGCCGCTCGGGCTTGCGGCGCTTTTCGGCCTCACGTACCTCGACTTTGCGATGCTGAGGGGCACGCCTGTCAACAAGATGTCCAAGGTGGTGCACGTCACGTCGTTTGCAAACCTTTTGTGGGCAATCACGGTCATCGTGGGCATCCTCGCAAGCGCGCTCTTTGCCAAGCCGGGGACTACAGACTACATCGTGGCGGGGATGCTCCTTGCCGCCGGCCTGCGCATCAGCATCTTTGTGTCGGTGTTTGGGGCAGGCATGGGAAGGGCTATCGCGATATGCCTCGTGCAGCCGCTCATATTCTTTTTCGCTTTCGTGCCGGCGCAGTCGTACAACATCATCATTACCGAGCCAGTCGGCCTCGGATTTGGCGCCCTTTTCGTGGCCCTTGCCATCTCTTGGGCAACCCTAGTCGACAGGGCAGGAAGACCCGAGATCCCAAGCACGTTCCGGGTCCTGCAGGCGTTCCTTTCTGCGTGGACCGAGAACAAAGCAGGAGGCCTTGAAGAATACCTTGAATCAAGAGCGCACGACGAGTCCGTGTCCACGAAAATAATCAGGTTTCTGCCGCAGGGGCCCAGCAGGCAACAGCAGCCGTCGGCGATAATCCTCCCCGACGTCCACCCGGGTCCGTTTGGCAGCGTGGGCGGGAGCAACCTGCCGTACGTGCTTTACGAAAGGTTCGCCAAAAGCGCGCTTGTTATGCACAGCGTGTCGGACCACTCGCTTAACATCCCCTCAAAGGCCGAGGTAGACAGGTACATCGCCGGCCTGTCTGGAGCGTCGGTCGAGGGTAGCGGCAAGACGTGCTCGCTTCCGGTACAGCACCATCAGGGAAACGCGACTGCCACAGCCATAGTGTTTGGCAAGAGCGCGCTTCTCATGCTATCACTTGCGCCAAAGGGCATGGAAGACGTGCCGCAGGACGTGAGAAAAGAGCTTGAATCGTATGCCGCGACCCTTGGCATGGACCACCTCCTGCTCGTAGACTGCCACAATGCGATGGGAGCCCAGCTGGGCGAACAGGATGTCTCCGACTTGGTAGCGGCGGCGAAAAAGTGCCTCGACGAGGCAGGCAGCGGAGCGCAGGCCGAATTTTCGGCAGGCTTTGCGAGACTCGAAGACGTAAGGCATGATCTTCAGAACTCCCACGACCTCGGGCAATCGGGACTTGCGGCTATTGCCATAGTCACGCAGGGAAGGACTTACGCCATCGGCTGGGCCGACTCGAACAACATGGACAACGCTCTTCGGGACAAAGTTGTGGCAAGGGTGCAGGGCGCGACGATACTCGAAGTGTGCTCATCTGACACGCATTCCACTTCTGGCAAGAGGACAAGTGAGGGGTATTTTGCGCTTGGCGGCTCTAGCAGCCAGGACGCCATTGCAAGCGCCTATGCAGAGATATGCAAAGTCGCGCAGGCAAGGGCGTGTGTGTGTGCGTACGAAGTCTCTTCCGCCAGGTCGGAGGTCAAGGTGATGGGCGAAAAGCAGTTCCAGGACTATTCCGGTGCGCTGGATCGGGCGATGAACATAACAAAGGTGTTTGTCGGGACCACGGTCGCAGTCTTTATTGTTATGCAGATCCTCGCGTGACTACGAGGACTTTATCTAGAAACCCGGACACATCCATCGCAAACGAGCGAAATTTTGCCACGGGGACGACCGGCATCCCGTCGCCCATAAAGTGCACTTTTTCTGCGTGCAGCGTCATGACGACCGGCACTGCCATAGATATTCCCTCTTCGCGTCTTAGCAGCTCTTCTGCCCTCTTTGCCTGTCTGGCGCAATGCTGTGCTATCGACGAGAGGTTGCTTCTCTTCCAGTGCTTGCAGTCGACTGCAAGCGCAAGGCCCGCGGCGCTCGTGCCCACGACGTCCAGCTCCATGCGCGGCTTTGTAAAGCGCACGTTGGTCCTCGTCTGGTAGCCGAGCGAGGAAAGCACGCCGGCGGCAAGTTGCTCAAAGTCCTTCCAAGTCAAGTGTTGCGACACGCGCTCCGGATCGCACCCGGCCTCTAGCGCAAGCGTGGCCGCCGCAAGCCTGTCACCGGATGAAAACGACATGGCGCTTGCAGAGCCCCGGCCGATTCCCCGGGAAAGTAGCGCCTCCGCAAGGCTCCTTGCCACCGACCTGCTTGCTATGCAGGCGTCCTGGCAGAACCGGTCAAGCGTCGTTTCCTCCGACATGGCAGCAAGTGCCTTCACCAGCAGCTCAGGATGCATAATGATATCATTACCTCTGCGTGTCTATATCCCAACATCAGCCATTATTTAAAAAGAACAGACATAAGCCGGGCAGGCATCCCCGCATTTGTGCCTGACTGGAAGGACCTGACCGTGGTGCTGTGCGCCGGCCTCATAGTCCTTGGCGCAGTCGCGCTGGCAGCCTCGGCGCAGACCTTTTCGATTGTGAAGGGCCAGATAGTTGAAAAGGGCGTCGGCGTGCTTGGGCTTGGGCAAAAGCGGACGCTAACGAACACCATCTCCGTCCTGATAGAGGACGATGACAGGGTCTTTGACATAAAGCACGGAACCGTGGTCAAGTACCCCGTGTCAGAGAGCGACGCGCGGGCTCTCCAGATAGGCTCAAGGGTGGAACTGTTCATTTCGTCGTACGGCTCTGCTGTGCGCATACTATCATCACGGTGACGGCAACAATTTTTCCCTCAGAAATAAAGCCACGTTCTTGGCCACGATCCCGCGAGGATCCATCTGCGCAAGCTGCCTTGCATCCTCCTGCGTGTCAATGTCAAACATCAAGTGCTCCTGCTCTATGACGCACACGGTAGCGCCCTGCGCCTCTGCCGAGCGGACGTGCGAGTCGTAGCTGTCGTTGTCGTACGAAGTGGAAATGACGTTGGGCGGCATTCGCAGGAGCAGGTTCGTGCCGTCATAGCGCAGCGACGGGCAGATTACTATGCAGCGGCCTGCCGCGGCAGAGCAGACGCCGTCGATATCTCCAGCGCCAAGGAGCGGGAGGTCCTGGGGGATGACCAAAGTCGCGCTTGCGCCCTTGTCAGCCGCGTACTTGTCAGCAACCGCGACTGCAGAATTGACCCCGGCATCCTGCGCCTGTGAAAGGACGGTCGCGCCGTGCTTCCCGGCTATCTCGCCGGCCCGGCCGTCTGACGACACCACTGCAATTTCTGCAAGCGACCTGCACCGGACAAGGGCTGCAAGCGTGTCCTGCAGCATGAGCCCCGAAAGCCGTACGCGGTCTTCAAGGCTCAGGACTGAAGACAGCCGGCTCTTTGCGTTTTCAAATTTCTTTACAGGAATTATGGCGATAATTGTTTTTGTTGTCAATTCATGGACTTCCGCAACTGTAGCAGCAGGTATCTGCCGAGCCGGACTTCGTCTTTTCTTCCTTGCATGGTTATGTTTGTTTCGTGCACGTCCATGTCAAGACTCCTTCTTATCTCGCTTGCCGCCTCTCGGTCCCGGCTGTCTATGACGATAGAGCCGGCGACTTTTCTGTAGAATTCTGCGATGCCGGCAGCAGAAGCTCGTACGCCCACGGCATCCATGTATTTCACCGCCGGCCCAGACACGGCGGCGTTGCCTATTATCGGCGACACGGCGACTACGTCTGTACGCCTCTTTGCAAGGGCCGCCCTGATTTCCTTGAGCGCAAGCGTTGGCCCGATGCTTGATACCGGGTTTCCGGGCGCGATTATTATCCTGTCGGCGTTGTTTATGGCGGCAAGTGCCTGCCTCGTGGCCCGCGCTTTTCCAATCCCGCGGTAGCGTACTCCCCGCACCTCCGGCCTGCCGGCGTTTTTCACCCAGAATTCCTGCAGGTGCATCTCGCCGGCGCCGGTCAATATCACTGTCTCTACTTCGTTGTCGGTTGCAGGAAGAACTGTTGTGCTCACGCCAAATTTTTCTGCGAAATAGGCCGTGACCTGCGTTAGGCTCTTGCCTTGCCTCATCATCTCTGTGCGCAGGATGTGCGTTGCAAGGTCCCTGTCTCCAAGCCCGAACCAAGCAGGCGCGCCGGACCTTTTCATCTGAGAAAGGAAGGAAAACGTGTCGCCCTTGACTCCCCAGCCGCGCTCTTCGTCAAGCATCCCGGCAAGCCCGTAGACTATGGTGTCGATGTCCGGGCAGACGTACAGCCCGTGGAGCCAGATGTTGTCACCAACGTTTGCCACTACGTTCATGCTTCCTTCTTTCTTTTTTTCCAGTCGAGCAAGTCCCCTCACCAATTTCACAGAGCCCGTACCCCCCGCAAGGATTGTAATCAAACGCGGACAGTATGCAAAATTCGTTTTATTATATCTGCCGGACGCAACTAATTCGCAACCTTCTAGTGTACAGCACAATAAAGATTATAAAACAGCCAAAGACACTTTTCTCTCGTGAAGTCGTTACCCGTAGTTGTTGCGACGTTGTTTGCCACACTTTTGGCGTTCAGTGTTGTCCCGGCCGCTTTTGCTAATGATATGAACGCGGTTTTGGTCCCACAGGTCGATAAGGGAGAAACCCACTTTATCGCAGTCAAGAACATCACGTTCCGCTACCCAGCGGACAGCGCCATTGCACAGGAGCTTAACGGCAAGCAGGACCGCATCCAGTTTACCGTGTCAGGTAATTCGAGCAGCACTGACAACGGCGTAGCAAGTGCCATTACAGCGTTTAACAGGGCCCTGCTTCAGGCCCAGAGTCCAGCAATGGTCACCAACATGACGATCACCTACACTGGAACCATCAGGGGCTTTCCCGACAACGCGCTCATGACAGTCAAGGTCGAGGCTGTGCCCAATATAGAGAAGTTCGTGATAAGCGGAGGCAATAGTGGTGGCAACCAGTCCACCGCTACCAGCAGTGCCGTCGACCTTGAATGGAGGGGGCTAAGCGTTACAGACCCAATAGTGCTCACTGCGCCAGATGTAGGCCAGATAGAGATAACAAAGCCAATAAACCTCGTAGACAAGCTGCACAAGGACCTTGCCAAGCAGATATTCGAGTCTCAGGCGTCAAGCATGTTCACTCCATCCATCATCAACTTTGACAAGTTCAAGCAGCCGATGAATACTTGGCACGTTCTTTTTGACCCGTCAGGACGCCTCGTCGAGACGTCATCCTTCTTCGCGGCTGAGAACACCGCAAAAGTCGTGTCTACCTACTCGCTCGGGGAGAGCAGCTTCAGAGAAGGAACGTTCCAGCCAGAGGAGTCGGATGCCACCGCCAGCATCGGCGGAGCGCAGGTGCAATTCCACTCCCAAGTGCCTGCCCCAAGCGGACAGATCCAGATTGCAGGATACGCCAAACTTGACCAAGCTACCGGAGGCAACGTTGCGCTCGTCACCACAGATGCACCAGAAGGTGTAACGCAGTCGTCAGGCAACTTCCCCATCCAGGTGCTCCTCGTGCTCGGTGGAATGATGGGTGCCATCGCGGTGTTCATCCTGTTCAAGGCCAGAAAGTAAGAAGAGAAGAGCTGCGCCTTCCCACCACTTTAATTTATTTCACAAGCTTGTACATAGTTTATAGATCAATACCCGTATTATTCGACCGGCCTATTCCCCACCTTGGTAGCAACAAATGAGAACAGAAGAAGAGGCCAAATACGACCTTGACGAGCGCATCTTCGAGCTGTACGACAGCGGAATGTCCATCCAGTCCATAACGGAGGAGCTGGACACCACGGCAGATTACGTGGCATCTGTCCTCAGAAACGTGTCGATAGAGGCTAGCTAGGCCCTTTTCGACTGCCCCGCGGCCGCTGCCATCTTTGCCCGTTCTTCCTCTTCTCCAGCTCCGCCGCCATCCTCGTCGCGCAGATAACTGCCCGCGTCTTTAACCGTGGTTATCGTCACCCGCCCTTTTTGTAAGAGCGACCTGCCGAAAAAGCGCGTCCGGCCTATCCCTATCGCCTCGCCCCGGGCATTCAGGATTATCACGAGCTCGTTCTCGCCAAGCTCGGCTGACGCCTCTACTACAGAATCGCCCATCACGTCCCGGCCGTACAGCACCAGTTTTTCAGCGTTTTCCCCGACTTGGACATAGTATTTGTTTCCCCTGCCGCCGGCTGCGCGCGCGAAAAGGCTCGCCCCGGCAAGCGTAGGCGCAAACTGCTTCTTCTTGCCAAGGTCGCCCACGGCAAGGCCGGCCATGTCTGGCTGCACCTTCAGGACAATGTCTTCGAGTTCTGGTGACAGCAGGCAGACCTTGCCTTTTCCGTGCATGAGAAACGCCTGCCCTTTTAGAGCTTCAAACACGCCCCATCTGTCAAGCGCCCTGTTGAGGAGTGTTTGTTCCTGACGCGTCAATTCGCGGAACGTCATTATGATGGCAGCACCTTCATCCTTGCGACGAAAAAGCCTGTCGTGTCGTGTACGTGCGGGTAAAAGCGCCTTGCGTTTCTGACGCTTTTTTCAAATTCGATGTTTCCAAAGGAGGCAAGTCCCTCGCTTCCATGCGGCACGGGCTCGACTGACACGCCAAACTTGCGTACCATCCTGTCGACTACCACCTCGTTTTCCTCTGGCGCAAAAGAGCACGTCGAATAGACTACTATCCCGCTGCTCTTGCAGGCGCCAATTGCCGCTTCAAGCATCTTTTCCTGCCGGCCCGCGCAATAGTCCACGTCCTCCGGCCTGTGGCTCGTCTTTCTCGTCTTGTCTTTTGCTATCACCCCTTCGCAGCTGCACGGCGCGTCGAGGAGCACCCTGTCAAACTTGCCAAGATTGGTTGCGGCAAGCGCGTCAGCATACAGTATGCACGTGTTTGCTACTCCAAGGCGGTCGAGGTTGAATGACATCGACCTTGCCCTCTTTTGGTTTGGTTCTAGTGCGACTATAGAGCCTGTGTTTTGCATCCTCTGCGCAATATGGGTCGTCTTGCCTCCCGGCGCGGCCGCCATATCCAGCACCGACTGGCCCCCCTGTACGTCCAGCGCCTCGACTGCCATGCACGAGCTTAGGTCCTGTATGTAATAGTGGCCCAAGAGATACTCGTTGGTGGCGCCTGTCGCCATGGGCGCCTTTGTCACTTTAAGCACTTCCGAAAGAACTGTATGTTCAAGCGAAAACCCTTTTGCGACGAGCCTCCTTTCAAGGTCGTCCCTGTTTGTCTTGAGCGTATTGACGCGTATGTATTGCGAAGGCTTTTGTTCCAGCTTTTCCATAAATCGCTCGACGTCTGGCACGTATTGCAAAAACCTCCCCACGAGCCATTCGCTGTAGCCGTACTTGTCTGCAAGCGCGGCAGACCTTGCAGACCGGTCAAAAAGGAGTGTCGTCAAGCGCCCAAAAACAATGGGCGCACGTGTCCATTTATACTCTATCTCGCTCTATCTTCCGCCGCCCGGAAGGCCGAGCACCTTCGTTGGCGCGCGATAGTCAGTTACGACCTTGATTCCCTGGTCCGACGTGACCTTGATTGTCGGCGCAAGCGTGTCCGGATTTGGGTAGAAGTAGTATGTCTGGCCGGGCTCCAAAAAGTCCTTGGTCTGTATGTCGCCGACTCCCATCTCTGCCGAGACGTTTGTCAGGCGCTCAACGCCCACGTTAACCACCCTTATGCGGTAGAGCGTGCCAGAGATGTCGGTGGTGTCC
>DASUXB010000154.1:0-2735 GCA_036378195.1 Nitrososphaera sp. | reverse complement strand
CAAAGGCGCCTTCCAGCTTTGACAGCGGCAGCGAGATCTTTATTTTCTTACCCTGTACAAATTCTGCCTTGCTTCGGATAGACCTGCCAATCTGGGCAAACCTGACTCCTTCTGACTGCAGCAGCTTGGCAACCTGCTCGGGTTTGGTTGTGCCGATAAGGTAGCGCGAGTGCGATTCTGAAAACAGCAGGTCGTCAAGCCTTGCACAGGTGCTCGGAACAGAGTTCAGTTGCACGCGAAAGCCGGTGTTTCCTGCAACTGCCATCTCGGCAAGCGCCACTGCAAGGCCGCCCTTGCTGCAGTCGTGGGCGCACGATGCAAGGCCGTTTCGTATCAGCTTTAGCACGGCAGAGCCGTTTGCCTTGTCAGTCGCAAGGTCGACTGCCGGGAGCTGACCGCCGGTTATGCCGTGCACGTATTCATAGTATTCAGAACCGCCCATCTCCTGACGCGTCTCGCCTACCAAGAATATAGACTGGCCGGGGCCGAGAGCCGACTTGGTTATCCATTTTTCATCATCGATGAGCCCCAGCGTTCCCATCACGGGCGACGGCTTTATTGGCCCCTTGGCAGTCTCGTTGTAAAAGCTGACTTTGCCTCCTACCACGGGGACCTCCATAAAGTTGCAATAGTCGACTATGGCATTTACCGCCTGCGAAAAAGTCCAAAAGATTTCAGGGTCCTCCGGGCTTCCAAACTGCAGGTGGTCGACGACTCCCACCGGCTCGGCGCCGGTACAGATGACGTTTCGGAAACCCTCTGACAGGCAGCCGAGCGTCCCCTGGTACGGGTCAAGATAGCAGTGCTTCGAGTTGCCGTCCAGTTTCACAGCAGCGAACTTGCCATTGTCAAGACGCATCACGGCGGCATCCGCTGCGCCCGGCTTTGCCACGGTGCGCACACCCACCTCATGGTCGTACTGCTGGTAGACCCACCTCTTGCTTGCAATTGTCGGGTTTGAGAGAAGCATGAGCAGAGTCTTGCCGAGACTTGCCGGCACTTTTGGAGCGCGCACCTTCTTGAGCTGGTCAAGGTACGCCGGCCTCCTTGCGGCCCTGTCGGCAAGCGGCGCGTGTGCGACGAGACTTGAAGGCATATTTGCCACCACGGAATCATTGTGCGTGATTACAAGATCCTGATGCCCCTCTGCCCTGCCGAGTATCGAGTACCTGATCTCGTACTTGTCGAGTATCGACTGCAGCCGAGGCATCTTTTCTGCGTCTGTGACGTAGAGCATACGCTCCTGCGACTCTGATATCATCAGTTCCGCAGGCGTCATCCCGGTCTCCTTTGCGTTTACCTTTGACAGCTCGATCTTAAAGCCGCGGCCAAGGCTGTCAGAGGTCTCTGAAAGGCAGCACGAAAGCCCGCCGCCGCCGAGGTCCTTTATCGCCTTGACGCACCCTTGCTGTACGGCCTCCATCGTCGCTTCCAGCAACAATTTCTCTAGGAACGGATCGGGGATCTGCACCGCCGAGCGGTTCTCGGCCTCTAGCGCGCGTGAAGCAAACGACGCGCCGTGTATCCCGTCCCTGCCAGTAGAGCCTCCGGCAAGCACGATATAGTCGCCGGCCTCTGCGCGGTTTGAAATGACGTCCTCCTTTCTGCCGTGGCCAATGGACGCGACATCTACCAGGCAATAGTCCTCAAACGAAGGGTCGAACTCTATTTCGCCTCCCACCGTTGGAATGCCGATGCAGTTTCCATAGTCCGCTATGCCCTTGACCACGTTCTTGAACAGCCACTTTGACTTTGGGACGGACCTGCCCTTGCCGTCTATGGGCGCAAAGCGCAAGGCGTCAAACACCGCTATCGGGCGCGTGCCCATCGACATGATGTCCCTGATGACGCCTCCGACGCCCGTCGCGGCGCCCCCAAAGGGCTCTACTGCCGATGGATGGTTGTGGCTTTCAATATGGACGGTGAGCACATAGCCGTCGCCGACGTCAAGAACGCCGGCGTCATAGCCTGGGCCGACTAGGACGCGCCTGCCCTTTGTGGGGAGGAGGCGCAGAAATTTCTTTGATGACTTGTACGAGCAGTGCTCTGACCACTCGGCACCGACGATGTCCTGCTCGACCTCGTTTGCCTTTCTCTTTAATTTGCCCTCAAGGTAGGCCAGTTCTTGCTCTGTAAGTACGCCCACTTTATGCAACCGCCCTTTGCTCTTTTTCGTTTTCAAGGTAGCCGGCAAGCGACCTGAAAACAGCGATTGCGTCGTTTGCGCCCGTGGCTGAAAGCAGACTCTCGCTTGCCCTCTCGGGGTGGGGCATCATGCCCATAACGTTTCCCTGCTCGTTGCATATAGCCGCTATCAGGTCGGTCGAGCCGTTAGGGTCGTCGTTTGAATACTGCAAGACTATCTGATTCTTTTTCTTTAGTTCCTTCAAAATAGCAGCATCGGCAACGTAACGCCCCTCGCCGTGCGCGACAGGTATATCAAACGCCTGTTTTCTGGCAAACTGGCCGGTAAAAGGCGTCCTGTTGTTCTCTACCCGGACTTTTGTCCAGCGGCAGACAAAGCGTAGCGAGTCGTTCATCATGAGCGCGCCCGGCAGCAGTCCCGATTCGACGAGTATCTGAAAGCCGTTGCAGATGCCAAGCACAGGCGCGCCGTCCTTGGCCATCCTCTTTACTTCCTGGACTATCGGGCTATGAGCGGCGATGATTCCGGCGCGCAGCCTGTCGCCAAATGCAAAGCCGCCGGGGATTATCATGGCGTCATAGCCGGAGAT
>DASUXB010000153.1:0-11726 GCA_036378195.1 Nitrososphaera sp. | reverse complement strand
CGTCTTCCGCCTTTGACATTGTCTCTTCCGGCCTTGGCGCACGGAACACGAAACCCTTGGTCGTAAACTCGAACTCTAGAGGCTGGTCGAACATCACTTTTGTCTTGCCCTGGGTGACTTCCTGCCCTATCTCGACGTTGGCGTAGCCGAGCACCCTCTTTTGTATTTTTAGCGAGCAGTACGCGACTTCGATTCCAAACACCTTCTTTCGCTCGTGCACCTGCAGTATCGACGGCCACTCGTCGGTGAGGGCCTTGGTATAGTAGGGATAGTCGTGCGGTATCGCTTCAAGCTCGGCGTACGGCTGCCTGTCGCGGTGATATGCCTTTACGCGATAGCGCCTCCCTGCAAGGAAATAGATGGCGTCCTGGTGCAGCTCTTCAAGTGCCTGTGGCAATGATCTATCGCCGACTAATTTTCCAGCGAGCTTGATGTCCACCCTGCTTCCGATGCCGCGTATGCTGTAGTTGTTCAGCACTTCCATCGCCTTTTTGAAATCGGGCACAAAGCGCTCCTTTTCGAGGCTCAAGAGTCCCCTTGAAACAAGCTTTTGCACGGTGTCCCACGCTCCTTTCGACTCGGCCATCGATATCGGCCTGTCGCAGGCCATCGCCAGTATCTGAAATTCCTTGACAAACGGGTTCTCCGGGTCGGTGTACGCAAATTCCTGGTCGGACAAATAGTCGTCGGGGTGCGACTTGTAGTACTGGCTTATCGGGTCGTTGCCAAGTGCCAAAAACGCGTACCCCTGCTGGCCCCTGCGCGCGGCCCTGCCTATCCTCTGCACAAGCCGGTTGACCGGGACGATGTTTGAGACGATGGCGTCGACTGCGCCGATGTCGATGCCCAGCTCCAGAGTCGGAGTCGCAGATATCGCGGACAGCTTGCCGGACTTGAACATCTCTTCCACGCCTGCCCTCGCAGACGCAGTCAGGCCGGCCCTGTGCACTCTTATCGACACACCCTGCCTTGCCGCGTAAAAGGCCAAAAGTTCCGAGCCGAGGTGCGAGTTTGAAAACGCAATCGTCCTGTGCTTTCCCTTTGCAGCTTCCTTTACAATATCAAGTGCAAGGGAGCGGTGCGACCGAAGCGACGGGAATATTATTGCGAGGTTGACCCTGCCGCGCCTCCCCTTTCCCTTTATCACCTGCATCTCCCTGCCAAAGAGCGCCTTGCAAAAGTCGGCGGCGTTTGGAAGCGTCGCAGACGCCGCGGCCACCTGCATCCTGCCGCCTCCGGCAAGACGCTCTAGCCTTGCAATTATGTGGTGCACGTTTGCCCCAAAGACACCTGTGTAGACGTGCGCCTCGTCGACCACAAGGAACTTTGCACTCCTTAAAGCCCTGGAGAACCTCGTCTTGTGCATCATGTGGTAGTGTATGACGTCAAAGTTGGTGACGATGATGTCTGGCGGGGATTCGAGGACCCTTGCGCGCTCTGTCTCTGGCGTGTCGCCGTCAAGGACTGCCGCGCGCACGCCAAGTGGCTCTGCAAGCTCTGTTATCTTGGGCATCTGGTCGCGGGCAAGGGCCTTTGTTGGGTACACGAAAATTGCCATTATCTTCCCCTGTCCGTCGCCGGCGCGCAGCGACCCAAAGCGCGAGACCTCTTCCGCTATCTTTTGCAGAATCGGTATGCAGAATGCCTCCGTCTTGCCGGACGCTGTCGGCGCCGTGATGACGACGTCGCTTCCCTGCAATATCTTTTTCACGGCCTCCTCCTGAAACTTGTATAATTTTTCAATGCCCTTTGCCTTCAGGACGCCAATTATTCCCTCGTCGACCGGCAGGTCATTGATATCGCTGCCGTATTCTGGCGGTGGCTCCTCAAGCGACCGGAAATCGACGACATAGTCGCGGTCGGAGCGCAGCACCTCTTCCAAGAGAGGGTCTTTTCCAGTCCCTGCAAGCATCGCGTCCACCTCCTTTTTCGACCTGATTATCCTTTCCTGCTCCATCAAGAGCCGAAGGTCGTCAGCCGTCGCAGCTCCTCCGTCCTCGCACTTGTCAAGGAACTCCAAGTACGACTCGTCAGTGCTCGCAGACGACTGCTGTACAATCGCGCAGACCTTGCACTTCGCGCACCGGAACATCAGCCGCCCGTCAAATATCCTGTCTGCGCCCACGGAATGGGGCGAGCTGCATTTCGGGCAGCGATAGTTGTTCGCCACGCCTGCGTCTTGTCCCTCCGGGCTAAATTGCCTTCCGCTATATACAATAATGAGCACTGGCATTTCTGCCTTGATTTGTCGGGGCTTGGGAGCCAGTACTGGCCTGAAGTCATTGAAGTGCTACGCTCCATAGTCCCGGTGTACGATAAGGTCAACCGCGTCATTTCGCTCGGCAAGGACGAAGAATACAGAAAACATGCGATAAAGGGTAGGGTAATGCCGGGAAACCTCGTGCTTGACGCCGGCTCTGGCTTTGGCAACATGTCACGCGTCGCGCTTGCGGAGGCAGGCGGAGACGCAAGAGTGGTAATGTACGACCCGCTCCCCGAGATGCTTGCAAACACGAGCACCTTTTTTGCCGGCGCCCACCCCGCGCTTTCGTCGGGGATATTTGAGCACATGCCTTTCAAGGATGGCACGTTTGACGCGGTCCTGTGCGGCTATTCGCTGCGCGACGCAATCGACCTGAGAAGAGCGCTAGCCGAGATGCATCGCGTGCTTGCGCCGGGAGGCAGGCTGATAATAGTCGACCTCGGCAAGCCCGACGGCGCGTTCAAGCGCTGGATGGTGGCTACCTACCTGAAGCACTTCTTGGGGTTTTTTGCATACATTGCCGCCGGCAAGCCTGGGCTGAAATTCACGACTCTGTACGGGACGTTCCTGCGCTGGCCCAAGAATTCTGAATTAGAAGCCATGCTTGCCGAGAAATTCTCAAAGGTAGTCTTTGACAAGGGGATGCTGGAAGGCGCCGTCATGGTGGCCGCCTACAAATGAAGGCAGTCATCCTTGCCGCGGTCTGCGCCGCAATCGTGGGCATCTCGTACGGGATGCACTCGCCAATCGTGCCGGTGTTTGCCAAAGAGGAGCTTGGCGCCAACTTTTCCGAGGTGGGGATCATCGGCCTTGCCAACTATTTGCCGTACATGGTAGTGCCACTGTTTGGAGGCATGCTGCTTGACAGAACCAACAAGGCGTACATGCTCATCTTGGGCATATCGCTAAACGTCTTTGCGATATTCATGCTGTCAGAGGTCGACTCTGTTGCTGGCGCGACCGCGTTCCGGGGGCTTTCCGGCGTCGCCCACGCGTTTTTCTGGCCGTCTGCCGAGGCGATAATATCGACGACCGCACCAGCGGAAAAGAGGGTCAAGTGGATAGCACTCTTTACCGCCGCGTGGGTGGGCGGCTTTATGACGGGGCCGCTTGTCGGGAAGGTGGTACTCGACCATTTCGACTACCGCGTGCTGTTCGAGCTGTCCTCCCTGGCAATCTCGCTTGCGCTTGTCCCGGCGTTTCTCCTGATGAGGCACGGCCGGCCCGCACGGACCGAGAAGCACAAGCTCCTCAGCCTCGCCGACCTAAAGAGCGAGGTGACATCGATGCCGGCGGTAAGCGCGGTCGTGCTCTATTACGCCGTCACGTTTGGCGTCCTGATAGCGATTTACCCCGCGTACATGAAGGCCGCGTCAATAACCGACCAGAACATCGAGCTCTTGTTCTTTGTGTTTGGAATAGCAAGGTTTGCAACCCTGCCGTTCGTGCATCGCATAGCCGGCAGAGGCAGGGCCGCGCTTGCGGCAGCCGTCGCAGTCATGGCCGCCGGCATGGCCATCTCGTTTGCTTTTGCATCGGTGTGGTCGTTTGCAGCAGCGCTCGTGCTTGCCGGCATTGCAACAAGCATCTTTTATCCTGTCACGTTCAACTTCGTGACCAAAAACGCGCCGGTGGAAAAGATGGGGACGAAACTGGGCATCTACGAGGCACTCTTTGGCGCCGGCTGGACCGTGGGGCCCATTGGGGTCGGCCTGTCGTCAGATGCGTTTGGCCCCTCAAGCCCGTACCTTGGGTTTTCAGTGATAGGCGCGGCTCTGGCAGGCGCGATAATAACGGTCAGGAAAAATAACAGCAAGTTATAGAACGCGGACCTTGCGGCCCTCAACCTTTAGGCGTCCTTCCGTAAACAGCCTGACTGCCTCCGGGTACGCCTGGTGCTCCTGCTCCAGTATCCTTGCGCTCAGCGTCTCTTCCGTGTCGCCTTCCATCACCGGCACCGTCCTCTGCAGTATCACGGGGCCAGAATCGACGCCGGCATCCACGAAATGCACGGTGCACCCCGACACCTTGACTCCATAGTCAATTGCCTGTTTCTGCGCGTGCAGGCCGGGAAACGACGGGAGGAGCGCAGGGTGGATGTTCAGTATCCGCATTTCAAAGTGCATGATAAATTCGGAGCTGATTATGCGCATAAAGCCGGCTAGGCACACGAGGCCGTCCTCCGGCGTGACACCCGCATCTTCGAGGGCGGCGACCAGCTTTCTGTCATAGTCCCAGCCTTTCAGACCTTCTGCCGGGATCACCTTCGTGGGCACGCCGTATTTTTCTGACGCCGTCTTTAGCCCTGCGGCGTCGGGCTTGTTTGAAATTACGATTTTCGGCTTGGCGCCCGGTATCCTGCCTGCCTTTGCCGCGGCCAAGATAGCGTCCATGTTGCTCCCCCTGCCGGAGATGAGTATGCCGAGGTTGTTTGCCAAGCAGTTATCTGGCAGGACGACCTATTCTTAAACGTCTCTAGCGACTTTGTAAAAAAAAGTAGAGGGCGCTGTATGTTTTTATACCTTCAAGGCGTCGACTTCTCTTGTCGGTTTGCGCGAAAGCGGTGGCAACGACGATGATCCCGCCAACCTTTTGTCAATTTCCCGTATTATCCAGTCGTCATAGTATTGCAACTTGGTGACTATGAACGCGTCTGCCGTCTTGACCCCTTCAAAAGAGTCAATCTTGGCCAAGACCAAGTCTACTTTGACGGCGTTTTCGCCAAAGAGCACGAATATTAGCCGATCATCGGGATCAATCACGCTGGGACGGTACAGGATGCTCTCCTGGAATTCCGAGTACATGCGCTCATAGACGCTGCGATAATGGGATTTTGCGACAAACATTATGATGCAAAACTGGACGTACCCTATCATGGCAGCCGGATCGCACTGGAGGGTGAAATCCAGTAATCGTTCCTCCTTCATCCTGTCAAGGCGCCTCGTCGCGGTTTTCTCTGAAATGCCGAGTTCTTTTGCAATCTCGGATATCTCTATCCTGGCGCCTGATTGCAGCAGGCACTTTATTATTCTCAGGTCCGTTTCGCTCGGCTCAATGGATACGGGTACGTGAGTGACAGCTATGTTGCTCACGGTTGCAGGTCTCAGGCAGTCCTTGAGCGACTGGATGGCGCTGTGATTCCATGACTCGTCGTTGATGACAAGGCCGGCCCCGGAATTTCTCCCCATCTGGTGTATGTGGTAGGCAAGGTCTCCAAACTGCTTAAAGCGCTGGACGACGTCATCTTTGGTTATCCCGTTGTTTGTCCTTGCCAGTATGTGGGCCGTCTTGCAGCCAAAAGCCGCAGGGTTGACCCGGACCACGAACTTTTCAATGACTCCGTTGCGCACCATGTTCTTGACCCTCGCCTTTACGCTCTTTGACGTCAAGCCAATCTGCGAACCCATGCTGTTGTAGGAAGTCCTGCAATCCCTGCCCAGAATGGCGAGAATGTCGAGATCAGTCTTGTCAAGCGTCAGCCTTTCCATATGATGTGTCTTTGCGCTTACTACACATCAAGATTGCTATAAAGATGTCCGAAACTTGGAGTGCCGCTTCCCCTGAGGATAAATGCTGCAGTTCGTACAGTTCTTCTTGCATATGAAAGAAACACAAAGAAGACCGCAGCAACAAATAACGGCAGCAACAACAACAGCAGAATCATCTCCGTTCCTTTCTCCCATCGAAGAGCCACAGGACCCTATAATGAAGCAGGCTTATGAGGCGGCGTCCCGGCAATTTGGCAAGGTGCTTACACCTGTGAAGGTTTTCAACGCGCGGATGCCGCCTGAATTCGGGCAGTTCACCGCAAAAATTGGCGAGCTGTCTGAAAAGCTGACGCTGCCAATGGAAACTGCCTTTCTCGTCCAGCAGCACGTGTCGAACATGAACGTCTGCTCATTCTGCATGGACATCGGCCGCGCATTCACAATCAAAGCGTCGATGAATCAGGCCAAGTTCGACGCGCTGGAGCAATACCGCTCAAGCCCGCTCTTTACCGATGCAGAGCGCGCGGCGCTGGACTATGTGACGGAACTTACAAGGAACAAGACGGTCAACCCAGACACCTTTGCACGCATGGCCGAGTATTATTCCGAACGCGAGATCTGCGAAATAGTCTGGCTTGTTGCAAGCGAACATTTCTACAACATGACCAACATCGGACTGAACATCCATTCGGACATGCTCTGCGACATCAGCAAAAAGAAAAAGTAGGATTGCCAGTCGACGAATACTGTGCCAAACCCGGGCAGTCAGCGCACCGTGACTTTTTTTTGATATGATGACCAGCAAACTCGCTAACGCTGGCCGGCTTTTTTTACTAGAGCCGTCTCTCTCTGGCTAAATGTTAAAATAGCAATTTACTCTAGGCATGACAGCTCGGGATGCCGTCGTCAGTATTTCATGAAAAATCAGGGATAGCTGTACGCCAAAAGGACGGCACTACGATAGCGCTTGACCCGTCGCGCTCTTCAGATTGCGACTATGCGTTTGTCTCCCACGCCCACATCGACCACATGCACAGAAAGGGCAAGGGCAGCAAGTCCCGCCTCATAGTATCAAAAGAAACATCTCTTCTTGCAGAGGCGAGAGGCTACAACATCGAGGGAGAGGAGGAGCGCGACGGCTTTACGCTCGTCGACACGGGCCACATCCTCGGCTCGCGGGGGCTCTTGATAGGCGACAACGACGTCTATTACACGGGCGACCTTTCAATCCGCGAGCGTGCGTTCATGAAGCCGGCAAAGATGCCGCACGCAAGCACGCTGATAATCGAGTCGACGTTTGGCCGGCCCGGCTACAAATTCCCTGCTGTACAAGACGTCACCCACCGGACAAACAAGGTAATCTCTGAAATGTACGACATGGGAATCCCAGTCATTTTGATGGGCTACGCGCTAGGAAAGGCGCAGCTCTTGACGAAATTGTTTGGCCACTGGGACCCAGTATACGTCCACGACTCGGTTGCCAAGATGAACTCTGTGTACCTTGACCTTGGAATCGACCTGAAAAACGCAATGTCGCACACCGAGGCAGAAGAGCGCGGCCTTTTGTCAAAGAACAAGCCGTGGATAATGGTCGCCCCGCTAATGTCCGGCAGGAGCGCCTTTGTGCAGGAGATGAAGCGCAAGTACGGCGCAGTCACTGTCGGTTTTTCCGGGTGGGCCCTTGACGCCGGCTACCGCTACAGGATGGGCCTTGACTATGCGTTTCCCATGAGCGACCACTGCGACTATTTCGAGCTTGTAGAGGCAGTCAAGGCGTGCGCCCCTGACAAGGTCTACACCTTCCACGGCTTTGCGGAAGAGTTTGCAGAATCCTTGAAAAAGATGGGCTTTGACGCGGAATCCGTGGAAAATAAAAAGAAGGAAGAAGAAGGAAAGAAAACGAAAAGAGGAGCGACAGTATCGCTCGACTCTTTTTCTTGATTACTTTTTCTGCTGGTCGCGGAAGTAGGGGATGACCTTCTTGCCGAACATCTCGATGTTCTTGAAGTAGCCGTCTCCCCAGAACCGGATGATAAAGTGGTTCGTGCCTGCCTTGATAAAGCGCTCCAGCATCTCTATCACGTCGTCAGGAGAGCCGACGCCTATGGCGGTGCGGGCGACGCTGTCTGGGATCTGCAACGCTGCCTTCTTCATCGCCTCCATCAATTCCGGCTTGTCCATCGTGTATTCCGTGAAATACTTGCGGAAGTCAAACTCGGACGACTGGGGGATGTTGTGCACCTTTAGCAGTTCCGGCTTGTAGAGGCTGACCTTCACCGCGTTCTTCATCTTGTTCCACGCTTCTTCTCCATCTTCAGAGAAGTAAATGTCGACATCGTTTGCAAACTGGAAGCCAGAGAGGTCGCGGTCGAGCCTCTTTGCGTGCTCCTTGATGATGTTTGCATGAGCCTTGAACAGTTCCGGAGTGTAGCCAATCGGTATCCAGCCGTCGCCGTACGTGGCGCACAGCTCCAAAGTCTTTGGCGCGCCTGCCGCAATGTATACTGGGGGCCTGGGCTTTCTGACGCTTGCCGCCTGCAGGCAGGCGTTTACGAGCTTGTAGTACTGGCCCTCGTAGTTGACGCGGTTGTCCGGGTCGGACTCGAAGAGCTTCTCGATGACCTCAAGCTGCTCCTTGAACTTTGTCACAGGCTTGGAAAACTCGATTCCAAAGTCGACGACGTTCTGGGCCTCGCCGGCGCCGATTCCGAGCACGCCCCTGCCGTTTGTTATCCTGTCAAGCGTGATGGTGGACAATGCTATCGCGGACGGGTGCCTGCGTATCGCATCCGTGACGCACGTCCCAAGCTCGACGTTTTTCGTGACTGCGCCGATTGCCGCAAGCATGAGCCACGCGTCGTTCACCACCGCATTCTTCCACTGCGGGACGTTCGAGTGGTCCATAGCCCACACCGAGTCATAGTCCAACCTGTCTGCCATCTGTGCCGCCGTGAGGATCTGGGTCTCGTCAAGGCCAAGCCTTGCAACGTTGAGACCCTGAGTAAAACCAAACTTGATTCTCAATTAGCAAGAGCCTCCGATGGGCTCCTCGCCTCAATCCCAGAAACCATTTGACATACAAATCAAACCGGGGGCTTATTTAAGTATTTGAAGGCGCGATGCGAATTTTTCAAAATCAAGCATGATTTTCGATATTCTACAAACGTTTCCTCTGATTATTTGCCTTTTCAATTTGTCAACATAATATGTGCAGTGTGTCAATACCGCTTGAACTGCGGCGTCAAAACGCTATCCTGCGATTGCACAACAGGACATGATGGCAAGCGAAGCCGACGACGAGAACTTTATCAAAGTCGTGGACGACCTCGTGGTCAGCGCCGAGGGAGACCCCGAGCTTGCCGAGGGCCTGAAATGGATAGATATGCAGTCGAGGAAGAATGGCGTCACGTTCTACGAGATGGCTCTGCTCATCCTGAAAAAGCACATGGCAGAGCGCAGGGCAAAAGAGTGGATGAAGGCAAGGTCAGAAGCTAGTTAGCTAGGCTACCTGCTGTTCTTGCTTGCGCTCGGAAAGCGGGACGTACTCGCAGCCCATGGGGCCGCAGTACCGGCCGATATAGACTGCTTTTGGCCTGTAAAGAGCCGGTTTTGGCGCCGCCTCTGCAAACTTTTCCTCGATGATGTGCGCTGCCCAGCCTGATATCCTGGATATCGCAAATATCGGCGTGTTGAGGTCCATCGGGATTCCCATGCTGTAGTATATCGAGGCGCTGTAGAGGTCGACGTTTGGGTATATCGCCTGGCCCTTGTGCTCCAGCATCCATTTCTTTGTCGCCTTCTCTGCGCGCTCGGTTAT
Organism: Nitrososphaera sp.; assembly: GCA_036378195.1. Taxonomy (GTDB): domain Archaea; phylum Thermoproteota; class Nitrososphaeria; order Nitrososphaerales; family Nitrososphaeraceae; genus Nitrososphaera. The sequence goes on along the minus strand of DASUXB010000153.1, from coordinate 2,158 downwards.
CTCGAACCACTTGTTGTTCTTTTCCTTGGATATCTCCTTTGAGAGCCTCGACAAAATGTCCGCGCGGGGGTCGGTAGTGCGGTACACTGCGTGGCCCATGCCCATTATCCTGCCGCCGGACGAAAGGCGGTTTGCAACCCATTTTTCCACGTTTACCGGGTCGCCTATCTCCATGAGCATCTTCATGACCTGCACGTTTGCGCCGCCGTGCAGTTCGCCGGACAGCGCGCCCACCGCGCCGCTTACCGCCGCGTACATGCTGGCACGGGTAGACGATATCTCGCGCGCCGCAAAGGTAGAGGCATTAAAGCTGTGCTCTGCGTGCAGGATAAAGCAGATGTCCATCACCTTGGCCTCCTGGGGCGACGGCTCGACTCCCCTCAGCATGTAGAGGAAATTGGCAGCGTGGGAGCCTTCTTCCATCGGGTCGACCACATGCTGGCCTGTCCTGACGCGGTTCCACGCCGCGACGATAGAGGGAATTTTTGCAATGAGCGTAATCGCGCGCCTCGTGTGCGCCTCTTTTGAAAAGTCGTCAATATTGAGGTCGTATTCCGCAAGCTCTGCGACGCACGATTGCAGGACGTCCATAGGCTGCGCCCTCTTGGGCCTGTTCTTCATGTTTTTTATCATGGGCTCGGGGATTCCGCGCGCCTCGCGCAGCCTGCGGCCAAAGTCTGCAAGCTGCTCCGGATTTGGAAGTTCGCCAAAAAGCAGGAGGTAAGAGGTCTCTTCAAAAGTAGAATGGTTTACGAGGTCGAGTATGTCAAATCCGCGGTAGATGAGCTTCCCATTCTCACCGTCGATGGAACAGATTTTGGTGTCGGCGACCTCGATGTTGCGCAGGCCGATGTTTCGTGCGTCCAATATGGAAGAGCTCTCGCAACTTTTCTATATTAAACTTAGGGTTTCCCAATCTCTTTAGTAAACATGCGGCCTGATAACGATTATTATTATACTGCTGCAGCGTATCCTGAAATATCTCTCTGGGTAGGATCGTAAATTGAAAAGTGCATCCTATTATTCTGGTGCGCTGTATTATGCGGCCGCTGCAGCCACTGCACTAGCCGGCATACTGCACCTCACGCTTGGCCCGAGCAGCCTTGGGTTCAACGCCGGCACCGGCATATTGTTCATCGTGGGAGGGATCGCGCAGGTGTTTTGGATAATACCTGTGGTAAGAAGGTGGGGTAGGCCGTGGTACTATGTTGGCATCGCCGGGACGCTGGTATTCATTGCAATCTGGGTCGTGACCCGGATGCCTGCAAACCCGATAACCGGAAGAGGCGGCCCTGTCAACTCGGTTGCAATAGCTATCGAAGCTGCCCAGGCGGCCTTTATTGGGCTCTTGGCTGCAATCCTTGTGTACGAAAGCAGCAAGCCGGTCAAGGCCGCAACTGAAAAGAAGAAAAGCAATAGGCAAGTCTTGGCCCTCGTCGGGATTGTTGCGGCAATAGTGCTGGCCGGCTCGTTCGTGCCCCTGTCCATGGGCCGTCCAGCGGGGCCGGCTCCCGGCAAGCCGGGCATCTCCCAATCCGCCGCTATTCAGACGTGCACCCTCACTCCCTCGTTAATCGAGGTCGAAGACACGCCGCAGCAGATAGAGGGCCCGTACTTTGTAGACGAAAAGCTGGAACGCTCTGACATCAGGCCAGACCCGTCTGACGGTTCGGTCCAGCAGGGAGTCCCTCTGCGCCTTGCCCTCAACGTCTACGATATTGACGGAGGTGGATCCTGTGTCCCCTTGCGCAACGCGCAGGTGGACATTTGGCAGACAAACGCCCTTGGCCTTTATTCGGACATTTCAGGCATCGGCACGGGAGGGAAAAAGTTCCTGCGGGGATACCAGCTTACTGACAATAATGGCACGGCTTTATTTACTACTGTTTATCCCGGCTGGTACGAGGGCAGGGCACTGCACATACACGTCAAGGTCCGCACCTTTGAAGGGGCAGAAAAGACCTTCGAGTGGACGTCGCAGTTCTACCTTGACGATTCTGTTTCAGACAAGGTAGAATCGCAGCCGCCGTACAGCAGCCACGGGCCCCGCCCGCTCAAAAACGCACAGGATTCTATCTACGCCGGGCCTTCCACCGACGGCATGCTGCAAAGCAACGCGGGGTCTCGCCTGATGCTGAACCTGACAAAAGACGGGCAG
>DASUXB010000152.1:0-5979 GCA_036378195.1 Nitrososphaera sp. | reverse complement strand
GGCAGGCAGCGTGTTTTTGATGATGTTGTTGAGCAGCCTGTCGTCGTTCTTGCCCGTCAGAAAGCGCAGGCCCTTGCCCTTTGTCATTTCGACCTCTGCCGTGACCTTGAGCGAGATGCCAAGCGCCGAGCCGTTGCCGGTCGCTATTGCGTTCACTATGGAAACCGCGCCGTGCATGGTCGCCCTGACTTTTGTCATGTCGGCTCTCCAAATATCCCAAGCAGGTTCTTTTTCATAACGTCCCGGGGCGCCGGCAGGCCGGTCCATATCTCAAACGCCCTTGCACCCTGCTCAAGCAGCATTTCATAGCCATATACTACGTGCGCCTCTGCAAACTTGGCTTGTTCCAGAAGGTCCGTTACCACCGGCCTGTACACGATGTCGTAAACGACGCTTCCCTTTTTAATGTGATCAGAGTCAATTGGGCTAGGTTCGCTGTCAAGCCCGATGGACGTGGCGTTTACTATCAGACCTGCCTCTGGAGAGACCTTGGTTGCATCTTCAAGTGCAATAGTCTCGCACAATAACCCGAGGTCGCCTCCTGTCTTGGCAAGCTCTCCTGCCTTTTTCTGGTCGCGGTTTGCTATCACCACCTTGCCGGTTTTTTCCTCAGCAAGTGCGGCAATTATCGCCCGCGCGGCTCCGCCGGCGCCAAGGAGCAAGACTGTGGTATTAAAGTCGAACTTGCGCCGGCGCAGAGGTTCAATAAAGCCGGCGATGTCGGTGTTGTACCCCTTGAATATGCCCTCTATGTTGTTGACCGTGTTTACCGCCCCTGCCTTTTTTGCGGTGGCGTCCAGCTCGTCAAGGTGCTCCATCACGGCCACCTTGTGTGGTATAGTGACGTTAAACCCGGCGACGTTTATCGCCCCGAGCGACTCTATAGACTCTTTCAGCTCCTGCGCAGGCACGCGGAAAGAGAGATAAGTGCAGTTCAGGTTCAGCGCGGAAAACGCGGCGTTTTGCATACCCGGCGAAAGCGAATGGCTTATCGGATCGCCGATTATGCAGTAGGTCTTTGCCGGTGCTCTTTCCATTCCTATCTCTAGCGACTCCTTATGCTGCTAAACAGCTGCTTCATCTGCGCTATCGTCAACTGACCAGGCGCCACAGCCTTTTCTAAAGCGGCGTACGTGTACGGGGCGCCGTACAGGGCGCAGAGCACCCTTGTCACGACGCCGGCTTCGCCCATTGCAAATATTATCGGGTGCAGGCCGAGAGAGTTTTCATAGAGCGACATCAACCTGACAGAGTCCTCGATGCTTTTTGCAGTCGTGACTACCTTGACGTAGTTGCTGTAGAGGCGCATCCCTGTGATAATGTCGGCAATCTCGTCGTTTGGTGGAGTCTTTTCAAAGTCGTGCCACGAGACAAGCGTCGGGATGCTTGCAAGTTCCAAATAGTCTGCAAGGTTGTCGTTTGCCTGCAAAGTTTCAAGCTCTACGTCGACAAGCATCGGCCTCTTTTCTGCGAGTTTTCGAAGCAATTTCACGCGCTCTTCCTCCGTGCCGGAAAACCTGCCGCCCTGATTCTTTGAGCGCAGCGTAAAAACTGCGCGGTCCTTGTCAATCCCGTCGGCGGCCTGCATCACATGCTCTGGAGCGATAAAATCGAGGCGGGCCTCGATAAAGTCCGCCCCGAGGTCAAACGCATTTTTTGCTTGCGCTGCAAGGTCGCTTGCGTTTTCAGCCGCAAGGGAGGCGCATATTTTGGCCAACGGCATCCATCAGGCGTATGCCCCCTTATTTCTTTAGCTCACGCCCGCGGGAGGATGCCCTTGCTTGCTGTGCTCCATTTTCTTGTGCGATTCTAAAAGCTCTGGTGTCGTGAAAACCTTGCCGCATAGATTGCACCTGTTCTCCGCTTTTTTGGCAGACGAAGATGCGGTAGACATGAACTATACTTGACGCTTCTGGTATTAAAGATTAGCAATACAGGATTTTTTTTACCCTGCTGAAACAACCGAGAAATCTTTTGTAGTGGTTGGAACGATGCTTTCCACCATGGCCGTGTATCTGCCTTCTCCCAGGGTTATCGGCACCTTGCCGTCGGTCCTGGAGCGCTCCTGCTCGTCGCTGTTGTATTTCTGTACGTCGCCGATGTGCCTCTCTTTGTAAAAGTCTGTTGATTCGCACACAGAGCCGACGGCAAACAGGCGGATTTCGCCCATCCTTGACCATACTACGTTTTGCGTCTGGTTGTTGCTGCTGTCCACCTTCATTATGCTCACTGTCGGAAAGCCCCTGTCGCAACCATAACCTTCGACCGTGACGACAAAATCAACAGGTTCGCCGGCCTTGTATGTCTCTTTGAGGCCGTCAATCGCCACCTTTACAAAAGGCTCTTTTGTCGAGGCGTGGCTCAGGCTAGGGAACAAAACGACTGCCAAGATAGACGCGATTCCCACCGCGACTGCCACAACCAGCAGGCTCCTTGGGAGTAGCAACAGTATGTCCATTACGGCCTGACAGAAAAACCATGCGCAACAGGACAATCCTGCGAGAGGATTTATTATGCCCCTCTGGTTCGGAGATAGTGTAAATGTTAAAGGAAGACCACATTTCCCGCCTGAAGGCGCTCGGCTTTGACGGTGCGGCGATAGAGTCTTTTGAAAAGATGTGGCAGCCGCTCGCTGATGAGAGTTATGACATGTACGCGATGTACACCGGCGCCGACGGTTCTGCACTTGAGGACAAGGCAGGCTGCGTCATTTGCTCGAAAAAGTCTTTTCCGCTCAGATGGGAAAAGGTGATAACGCCAAGCCAGGACAGCGCGGCCATATACACGGTCTGTACCGACTGCGACGCGGCGTACGTTGATGCGGCAATAAGGCAAAAGGCGCTTGGCAGGCTTCTTAAGGAGCGCAACACGCGCCCCAACTAGACGCTGTTGTTGTAGTGGGACGGTATCTTTTTCCAGTTGGCGATGAGTGCTTCGGTGCGTATGTGTATCGGCTCGCTTTCTATGCGCGTTCGTGCAAGCTCGACGTACTCTTTTACCATGTCTATTCCCATGTAGCGTCTGCCAAAGTGGTGCGCCACTTTTGTCGTCTGGCCGCTCCCGTTAAACGGGTCAAGCACGACGTCGCCTTTGTACGAGTAGACCTTCATGAGCCTGTATGGTATCTCCTCGGGGTACGGGCATGGATGGTCGATGTATCCCGGCGGGACAGGGGCAATGTGCCACACCGAGTTTGCTATCTCTTTTGTCCATTCTTCGTGCGTCGCAGGGAGCGCCTCCTTGCGCTTTCTTCCGCTGTTGACGTCTCCCTTTCTCAGGACGAGTATGAACTCGTGCATGACGTTTGCGCGGTAGTATTTCGGGTACGGGTTGAGGACGAACGAACCGTAGCGGTTCGTGCCTCCCGTGACCTTGTGCCAGATTATCTCCTCGTGCAGCTGCCACTTGCCAAACGGCTGTACCAGCCTTGAAAGCAGCATGTGCGGCAGCGGAAGTATCGTGCCGTTTACGACCTCGTTTGCGATGACTATGCAGCAGTAGCCGCCGTCCTTTGTGATGCGGTAGACCTTGTCGCCGAAAATATTTGCCATCTCGTCCAGGTATTCTGCCGTTTCGACGCCGGCGTTTCCACGGTAGTAGCCTCCGCTTCCGGACGCGTGCATCTCGTAGTTGATGGCGTTTCTGTACGGGGGCGATGTTATCGTCAACTGGACGGAATTCTCAGGAAGCCTGTCCAAAACGTCCTTGCAGTTTCCGAGAAATATTTGGTTTGTCAGCTGTTCTTCCTGAGCAAGCATTTAGCGAACAGCAACGCTTGTCTAGTTCGTCCATATCCCGCATACTTTACAGTAATAGACCCGCAACTAAAAACGCGCTATAGCTCCAGCTAACTTTTTGAGCTTTTTGTATTGTTCCGGAGCGAGGATTCACACTTGATATAAGCAACATAGATAACTCGCTAACAAGGGATGGATACCTCCAAGGGAGTATTCATAAACGAGGCAAACAGTGAACTTGCTGGCCACATCAGAAAGGCTCTTGCAAGAGACGGCGTCAGGGACAAGGACATTCACGAATACGATCCGGCCAAAATTCAAAAAGACTCGCTCGTGGCGATGCTGCAGGAAAAGACCGCCACCAGCACCAAGGTGAGCCTGCTCAGGGTGTCTGAAGTGGCAGAAGACGGCAGGCCAAACCTTGTACCCGAGAAGATAATAGAGGGAAAAGCAGGTTAGCTATTACTTTTCGACAATATACTCGTCTACTTCCATGCCAAAGTGTCTGCCGCTTGCGGGCTTGGCGTAGCCCATGACCTCGTCGCCGGGCCTGACCTCTGTCACCGAGACGAGTTTTCCGTCCGGCTTCATCAGGCGTATCGTCTCGGCATTCTGCAGGATGACCGTCCCGGTCTCGCCGTCGATTTCTGCGCGCAAGAGGCGCAGAGGGCGCGTCTCTATCTTTGACCTGCCGACGGTTGCGCGCCTTGACTGGCCGTCCTTGTTGACTATCCACACCTCCGTCCCGGATTCAAGCTCCGAGAGGTAGTGCGTGTTGCCGTCAGGAGTTATCGTGTAGCAGTATACTGCGCCGGCGTTTACCCGAAACGGTCTTGGCGATGTAAAAGACGAGCCGACCGACTCGTTGTGCACGAGCAGCATGAAATTGGACCTGCTCCCGATGAGCATACCCTCGCCCATCCCCATCATCGAGGCAGTGTCGACGCAGACGCGTTCACCAGTGCCTACATCCTTTACCTCGGTTATCCTTGCAGTTTTTATCGGGAACCGGACGGTCGAGAGCTGCTGGCCTGCCTTTTCCACTTCTTCCTCGCTGTCCGTCGAGAGTATGACGCCGTCGACTCCAAGTTCCAGCACAGAGAACATGGTCTTGACCTCCTTTGACGACGACGCGGTGGTGTAGACCTTGGTCCTGGACTTGTGCAGTTTTGCGATAATGTTCTCTAGCGGGATAATCTTCCAGTCGCTTGCGTCTACGACTACGAACGAGGCTCCTGCCTGCGACGCGCGCTCTATCTCGTCGACGTCGGCGTTGCTCAGCACCTTCTTGTAGTAGCCAAAGGTCTTGCCCGCAGCCTTGGCCGCCTTCATCTGGTCAAACGTTTTGCATATCACCAAATTGGCGTCGTTTGACTCGAATATCGTCTGGAATTTCGTGCCGGCCACGAGTTTTGGGTCGACGTTTAGCATGTTGACGTTCTTTATCTTGGACAGGAATTTCTCAAGGCCCGATTTTGCGACCGTCGGCCTGACGATAAGCTCCTTGCTCTTTGCCGCTTCAACCAAGTTGCTTTGCAGCCTCTTTTGCACCCTTGCCCTCAAATATCACTTTGTGCAGGGCTTGCACCATCGCAGGCGGGTTCTTGTGCTGGAAGATGTTCCTGCCAAAGGTCACACCCTTTGCACCTGCCTTCATAGCGCCGGCGCACATCTCTAGTATCTCAAGGTCTGTTGTAGCCTTTGGACCGCCGGCTATTACAAGCGGAACAGGCACGCTCTTTACCACCTTTTTGAATGAATCAACGTCGCCGGTGTAAACTGCCTTGACAATGTCGGCACCCGCCTCTGCCCCGACCCTTGCGGCGTGCGCCACTATTTCCGGGTCGTGGGGGTTCTTTATCCCCTCGCCTCGGGGATACATCATTGCAACGAGCGGGACGCTCCACTCGTCGCACTTGTCTGCAATCATGCCAAGCTTTTGTAGCATCTCAGGCTCCTCCTTGGCACCGATGTTGATGTGGAGCGACACTGCGTCGGCTCCGAGCCTCAACGCCTCTTCAACGCTTCCCATGAGCATCTTGCGGTTTGGCGCCGGACCAAGCGACGTGCTCCCTGAGAAATGAACTATGAGACCTATGCTTGTCGGCCTCGGCATGGTCTTGATGATGCCCTTGTTAACAAGCACGCAGGTGAGGCCGGCGCCTTCGCACTGGTAGATCATGCCATGCGCGTCCTCAAGTCCCCTTATCGGCCCGTTGCTTATCCCGTGGTCCATTGGGAT
>DASUXB010000151.1:0-18369 GCA_036378195.1 Nitrososphaera sp. | reverse complement strand
AGCCTATCAGATTATGCACTAGTCGCAACAGGTATTGGCACAGCTGGTTTGGCGGTCGCGACCATCATTCAAGCCATTGCCACAAGACGACAGGTGCAAATCAGCCAGCATCAAATCGATTCTACAGTTAGACCTTGGCTCGGTGCATCGGATAAAGGACTTGAAAAAGAGCCGGGAGAGACAAAAATCAGATTCTTTTACATAAACTACGGACAGATGCCGGCATCAAGTGTCAAGGTCAGAGGCCTGATGTCAGAGGTAGAGATTACAAAGGACGAGCTAATCCACCAGGCAGCAGCCCAAGGTCAGGCTTCACTGGTCTTTCCCGGCGAAGAGAAATCATACTTTATGCGATACAGTATTGATGATGACAATGGTGACAATACAAGTGTTCAGGCGAAGGAGAAGCCGCCATACGTTGGATTTCTAATCGATTATGATTACGGTAGCAAGCATGGCAGGTATGGCGTGATCATTAAACTTGATCTGATTGAAGACGTCAACTCGATAGTCGACGAGTGGGCCGAATAATAGTTTATTGCGTTGACAGCCAGCTCTTGCGCAGTTGCGCATACCAGCCTTCTTTGATTAATCCGAGAATCCTTCAAGAACATGATTTAGCGACGCATTTAATCCGTATTGACTATTCTATTGTTACTGCGTATACACGACCGCGGGAATATGTACATACAGAACCGTCGTCATCTCGCATTATGAGGGCCTTCCAGCTCTCAGACATCAACAAGCGGTGAGAGCCCTCAATACTAATAAAAGAACACTAGAAACACGAGCTAGAAACACATTGCGACAAGTTAAAGGCTTATTGAATATGACAGATGTCTGATGCGACGACTAATGGTACCGGTTACTCTAACGCTAGCTATTGGTGGAGTTCTGGCGCTTGGCGCTATTGTCCTTCTAATAATGATCGAAGATTTGATCTAATTGGCCTGCACCTAGAGCTAGCTGCAGACAGGCACTTTTTCAGGTTAAACGGAACATGCAAAAGCGGCATAATGTTGGACATGGAAAGAGGATTCCCTTTTTACGTCCTGTCGATAAAAACATACTCTCCCCCCTCCTTTTTTGAGCATGGATTTGTGCCGCTTTTTGCCTATGCTATAGGATGATAGAGAATATGCATGCAGCCGGCCATTATTCTGCAATAGAGCCTGTGTAGTCTTTTATTCGGCGTACAAAGTCTGCGTCGTCGTTGTACCGCCCGTCGGGTATGTTCCGTACGGCATCGACAACTTCAAGCGGCAGCGATTCTTTGTTTTCCTCCACCTCCTTTACAATCTCGGCTTTTGTTTTTGGAAAGTTTATCCTGCCGCCAAATGCCTTCTGAATGACTTCGGTGGCAGTCACCATCCTCTTTTGCTCATGCATCGTGTCAACATGCTGCCTGAGAACATTCTGATCATCAAAAGTGTCGCCGCAGACCTTGCATATGAACCGGGTGGTATTCTGTTTTTCCGTCGGTCCCGTCCGCGTCTTTATCGTACGCGTCTCAGGTTTGTCTTCCTTTGCCATCAAAAAAAAGAGTGCTAGCAAATCATGAAATTACGGTTGCAGCTAGCTTCGTTTTTTCAGCGAGTGGCACCTCATCCTGCGGTTACGTTTCCTGTTGGCGGTGCGGTCATATTGCTGCCGGGTGAAGTTATGTTACCTGATGGTCCCATAGGTGGAGACGTAAGGTTTCCGGGCTGATTTGGATTCGTTTCCATGGCTGTTGGCAAGGTAGCGTTTCCTCCCTGAGTCATATTCCCTCCCTGTGTAGCATTTCCACTTGGGGTTGTTGCGTTTTGCGCAAATGCAGCCGGCGTCACTACTATAGCCGATGCGACTATTGCAAAACCCAGCACCAACAGGGAAATAGTAAATGCTGACATTATTGTCGTTCTTTTTCTTGATTTACTTCCCGTTAGACTTGACATTAACTCAGTTGTGCGGCCATGATTTTAAAGAGTTGAGCAAAAAAGACAGGTAATAATCATCATACGCACTCGCTTTAGATGCTTTTACACAAGAAGCGACACAAGTTTACGCACAAAAAGAGGTGGAATTCCCTTTTTTACTCCTTGTCGATGAATTCATCCGGTCCAGGCGGCTCGGGGTTGAGGCCCTTTCTCTTCCTCGTGTCGGCAACCAGATTCCTGAATATCGAGTTCGGGACTGGCGCCCATGTCTTGAAGAACGTTGTCCACATCGCCTTGCCTGCGGTTCCACCCCTCATGACTTCTGACAGGTCGAACGTCTCGGATGCCGGCACCTCGCCCTGTATGATGGCGATGATGCCCTTCTGCTCGACGTTGAGTAGCTTGCCGCGCTTGCTTGACAGCACGCTTGCGACGACGCCTATCTGTTCCTGTGGGCACTTGATCTCAATACCAAGTATCGGCTCCAAAAGCACCGGGTCGGCAATCAGTATCGAGCCGAGCATTGCCCTCCTTGTGGCCGGCATCAGCTGCGCAAGGCCCCTGTGTGCAGGGTCCTCGTGCGGGACAAAGTGGTGCAGGACAAACTTTACGCCCCTCACCTGCTCCTTTGCTATCGGGCCATTCTTTATCACATCGTCAAAGCCGGAACGGATAGAGTCCATAGATTCCTGTATGAACTGGACACCCTTGGTCTCGTCTACCATCATGTTGCCGGACGCGTCGATTGCAACGACGCTCCTTGATTCGTCGGTGCCCCAGCCCTTTTCCCTCAGGATCTTGGCCATCTCCTTCTTGTCCATGTCTTCCTTCAGCTTGCCCGTCCTGATGAGGTCGACAATGTCCTCTGGCAACGGCTCGACGCGCATGAATATCTTGTTGTGCTTGTTCGGAGACTTGCTCATTATGGGGCCGGCCTTTGCGCGGATTGTCTCGCGGTAGTTGATCAACGGTTGCGTAGTGACGATGTCAAGGCCCATTTCCTGCAGGAGCGACGTAGCGATTTCAAGGTGCAGGACACCCATTCCTGCCATCAAGGTCTCGCCGGATTCCTCGTTTATCTTGACTATCAGGTTCGGGTCCTCGACGGTGATCCTGCGCAGGCCCTCGACCAGTTTGGGCAGGTCCTTGGGGTGCTTTGGTTCCACCGCGATTGTGACGACAGGTTCAGAAACGTATTTGATAGATTCAAACGCGGTCGCCGTTTTGACGGTTGATATCGACTCGCCAGAGACTGCATAGTCGAGGCCGAGCAGCGCCGGTATGTTGCCTGCAGGAAGCACGCTCACCACTTCGCGGGTGTTGCCCATGTAGATGTTTACAGACTGCACCTTGCCCGGTCTCTTTGCGTCAATCAGGTAGATTTCGTCGCCGTCCTTTATCGTGCCTGAATACAGGCGGCCTGTTGCAACCCTGCCTGCCTGCGGGTCGACGTTGATGGTAGTCACCATCATCATGGCCGGACCCTTTTCGTCGCAGTTCAAGAGCGCCTGGCCGATCTCAGAGTTGAGGTCGCCTGGCCAGATTTTCGGGATACGGTATTTCTGCGCCACGTGGGGCGGCGGGTGGTGCTCGACTACCATGCCAAGCACGGCGTCGTGCAAATGCGATTTCTCTGCAAGTGCCTTTATCTTGTCTGTGCCTTCCGACGTGTACGCTTCGTAGACGTCCTTAAAGCCGACGCCCAGCTTTTGCGCCATCTTGAAGTTAAAGCCCCAGCGGTCCTTTGCAGAACCAAAGGCGACGCTGTTGCCCTGTATCGAGACCTTCCACTTTTCCTTGTACTCCGGCTCGGCATAGAGGTCCACGAGCCTGTTGAAATCGGCAATGATGTTTGAAAGCCATTTTTGCATGGCAGGTCCGTCCAGCCTCAGCTCTTTTACGAGCCTGTCTATCTTGTTTATGTAAAGGACTGGCCTGACGCGCTCTTCGAGTGCCTGCCTCGTGACAGTCTCTGTCTGAGTCATGATGCCCTCGACAGAGTCAGAGACTACGACCACGCCGTCGATTGCGCGAAGCGCCCTCGTAACCCTGCCTGTAAAGTCGATGTGGCCGGGCGTGTCTATCATGTTGATGACGTAATCCTTGTTATCGTGTTCGTACAGCAGCGTCACGTTTGCGCCCCTGATGGTCATCTGCCTGTTCTGCTCCAGCTTCATAGAGTCGAGAGCAAGGGCCTGGCCGGCCACGGACGGTGCGATGATGCCGGACGCGGCAAGAAGGCTGTCGGACATGGTCGTCTTGCCGTGGTCGACGTGTGCAATGACACCGAAATTGCGTATCTGATCCTTATTACCGATGATTCTCAGGATTTCCTGAGTAGACTTGAACTTTGGCATACACTCAATTTTCAAAAATTTTGTTCGGGGACTATAAATGTTGCCTATATTTTTCACGGATATTCATTTAATAGTGGCGCAGGCTCCTTGCACGGGGGATGGAGATAACGCTCGGCCACACTCCTGACGCCGACGACGCGTTCATGTTCTACGGCTTTGCATGCGGCGGGGTAAGGTCCGGCAAGTTCAAGATAAAGCACGTCATCCAGGACATCGAGACTTTGAATAAGAGGGCCTTGGCGCACGAGCTTGACGTGACTGCAGTGTCGGCTCATGCCTATGCTTACTTGAAAGACTATGTCATATTGCGCGGTGGCGGCAGCTTTGGGTTAAAGTACGGTCCGGTGGTGATTGCAAGGAAAGACAAGGATTTGACTCTTGACAAGCTACAAGACGCCACAATAGCCATCCCAGGCAGGATGACTTCTGCCAACCTTTTGCTGAAACTTGCCCTGGGCAGGTTCAAGGAGAAAGAGATGTCGTTTGAGACGATTCCGCAGGCAGTACTGGCAGGTGAGGTCGATGCAGGGCTTGTCATACACGAGGCGCAGATAACCTACGACAAGACGAAATTTGCAGCTATAATGGAGCTTGGCCCATGGTGGGACGCGCAGACCGGTGGCCTTCCGGTCCCGCTTGGCATAAACGTGGCAAGCGCAAGGACGATGGACCGCGGACAGTTGAAGGAGTTCAGCGACCTTTTCGTAAAATCAATAGAGTATGGCCTTAACAACATCGATGCTTCCGTAGATTACGCAATGCAGTATTCCAGAGGCCAGCCAAGGGAGACGATAAAGAAATTCGTTCTGATGTACGTGAACGAAATAACCCGCGACATGGGTCCGGAAGGCAGAAAGGCGATTGAAAAGATGTTTTCGATGGCCCGCGAGCGCAAGATTCTAGAATCGGACGTCAAGGTCGACGTAGTCTAGATTTTTTTACGTAAAAAAAGAAGAACTAGCCGATCCTTAGCATCATATCCACAAACAGCACGACGCTTCCGACTGCCACCGTCATTATCATGAACGGAAAACCGACCCGCATAAAGCGGTTAAAGGACACCGCCTGACCGGCCTTTTCCGAAAGCCCGGTGGCTACGACTCCCGCGCTTGACCCTATCAGTGTGCCGTTGCCGCCCAGGCCCACCCCGAGCGAAAGGGCCCACCACAGCGGGCTTATCGCAAAGCTGCCAAACGCAGAGGCGATGCTTCCGTTCTGGTTCAGGACGTGTATCAGCGGGATCATGGTCGCAGCAAAGGGTATGTTGTCAACAAACGCGCTGGCAATCGCGGACATCCAGATTATCAAAAAGAACGTCATCGTGGGCTCGCCTCCCGTTATGCCAAGAGCAGTCTTTGCAAGGAGATCTATCATCCCGGCGTGCTCGGCGCCGCTAATGATTACAAAGAGCCCGGCAAAGAATATCAGAGTCGCCCAGTCCACGTCGTGGAACACCTTTTCCGGCTTGGCCCGCGTGGCCACCAGAAGCACACCCGCGCCTCCGAGCGCGATGAGCGACGGCTCTACGTGGAGGCTGCCGTGGACTACAAAGAGCGCAATGACTCCGGCAAGCACTATCATTGATTTTTTCATCACGCCCCTGTCGGTTATCAGCGACTTTTCGTCCTGCGCCATCAGCTCGTCGAGGTTCTGGGGCTTTTGCGCAAGGTCCTTTCGAAAGAGGAACTTTAGCATGAACAGCGACGCGACAAGCGATACGCCTATCGTGGGCCCCATGTGGAACAGAAACGCGTTAAAGTCTATGCCTGCGGCAGAGCCGATGAGTATGTTTGGAGGGTCGCCTATGAGAGTTGCAGTCCCGCCCACGTTTGAGGCAAGTACCTGGGCAAGTATGAACGGAACGGGGGAAAGCCGGAAAATTCTGAAAATGGAGATGGTTATGGGCACCATCAGGAGCACGGTCGTCACGTTGTCTATGAACATCGAGGTGACGGCCGTAAAGGCGCTCATCATGACGAGCAGCTTCCACATGTTGCCCTTTGACGCCTTGCTCATACGGATGGCAAGGTATTGAAAGACGCCCGTCTCGGCCATTATGGCCACGATTATCATCATGCCGAGCAAAAGGCCGATTGTGTTAAAGTCGATGGCTCTAGTCGCAAACTCGAAACTCTCGCCTGCCGTGATGAGCCCGGTCGATATTATTATGATGACTACTGCCGTGGCGCCGGCAAGCGCGATTGCAGTCCTGTGTACTATTTCAAACGAAAGCATCACGTACACGGACAGCAGCACTATCGACGTCAGCTTTAGCGGCAGGCTGATTGAAAGCCCCAAGGCATCCGGAACAATCAGGACTACTGCGGAGAGTATGGCGACGAGCGCAAGGCCGATTACGGTCTTTTTCTTGTGATGCGCGGCGCTTGCCTCAAGCAGAGCCAACCCCTATTCACTGCTCTCAGTGATATATAGCCATGATCAGATTTTCCGTAGTTTACAGATATGCAGGCACAGCTCTCTCTATCTCCCTCTATTGATAACTAGTCGAACCGGCGGATGATGTTGAAAAACGTGTCGCGCTGCGCCGGCTCACGCTTTATCTCGCGCACCATGCTCGCAAGCTCCTGCAATGACGTCCCGCTTGACTTGCCTGCAGCCTTGAATATCTCCTCCGAATAGGCGGTGCCCACCATATCGTTTCCGCCGTACGAGAGTGCCACCTGCGCTATCTTTTTGCCTAGCGCGACCCAGTACACCGAGAGGTTCTTTAGCGTGTTTCCAAGCAAGAGCCGCGACACCGCTATCACGCGCAGGTCGTAGGGCGAGGGACTCTCTGACTTTATCATCTCTTTCTGCTCAAGTTCAGTGTTTTCAAGGCTGAACTTGAGCGGGATAAACGTGGTAAAGCCGCCGGTTTTTTTGTGGAGCTCGCGTATCTTGATGACGTGGTCAACGACGTGCTCGGGTTTTTCAATGTGCCCAAAGAGCATCGTGCAGTTGCTCCGGATGCCAAGCTCGTGCGCCTGCCTTGCAGTGTCGAGCCACTCTTCGCCGGAGCACTTGCCTATCACTATTTTCCTGCGGGTGTCGGGGTGGAATATCTCGGCGCCTCCGCCGGGAAGCGCGTCAAGGCCAGCAGACTTTAGCCGCGAAAGCACTTCCTTTACCGAGTTGTGCGTCAGGCGCGCGATGAAAAACACCTCTGCAGGGGTGAGTGCCTTTATCATGACTTTTGGATGTTCGGCCTTGATGGCGCGCATCATGTTTTCATAGTACTCGAGCCCCAGCTTGGGGTGAAAGCCCCCCACGATGTGCAGTTCTGTGGCGCCCATCTGTTCTATCGCTATCTTGGCCCTTGCGACTATTTGCTCGGTAGAAAGCGTGTAGGCGTCTTCTTCATTGCCCTTGCGGTAGAACGCGCACAGCGGGCAGCTGGCGGCGCACACGTTTGTGTAATTCAGGTAGTAAGAAGATACAAAGGTCACGGTGCTCCCGCACAGGTCGCGGCGGAGCTTGTCTGCGGCCGCGCCGAGCAAGAAAAGGTTCTCCTCATTCATCAGCTGCACGCCGTCCTCGTAGGACAGCTCCTCTCCGGCAAGCGCCTTTTCGAGCGCCGGCGTCCCGCTGGCGTTGCCGACAGCGTCTATCGACTGCAACAGGGTAACTTTTGCCGTCAGGCCATTATAAATTTAGGCTCTTTCTCCAAATCATTAAATAGCATTGCAGGGACAAAACAGCCAGACACTTGCAAGGCCGGCTGCTCCAGGAATTCTTGAAAAAGTCCGACATCAGCGACGTTCTGGACACC
This sequence comes from Nitrososphaera sp., assembly GCA_036378195.1. GTDB lineage: Archaea > Thermoproteota > Nitrososphaeria > Nitrososphaerales > Nitrososphaeraceae > Nitrososphaera. Next base: position 10,324 of record DASUXB010000151.1, on the reverse strand, counting down.
GCGCTGGCCGGAAGGAGGCCGCTTGGCCTTGACGACTGCATACGGCTCGTGAAATCCGACGACGCCTACTCTATGGGCCTCGTCGCAAGCATATTGCGCCAGCGGCTCTTTGGCGACAGAATAACTTTTGTCAACAACATCATACTCAACTATACCAACGTCTGCGTGACGTACTGCAAGTTCTGCGCATTCTACAGACCGCCGGGGCACGAAGAATCGTACACCGTGCCCAAGGAGGAGATTGTAAGGCGAGTAGCCACTTCAAGAGAGATGTTTCGGATCACGCAGGTGCTCATACAGGGTGGCCATAACCCGAATCTCGGGATAGAATATTACGAGGACGCATTCAGGGCGATGAAGGAAAAGTGCCCCGAGGTTGGAATCCACGGGCTTTCGCCTTCCGAGGTCGACATGATAGCCAAGGTGGAAAGGAGCAGCACAAAAGAAGTGCTTGCGCGGCTAAAGGCAGCTGGCATGGACACGTTTGCGGGGGCAGGCGCCGAGATACTGGAGGACAGAGTCAAAGAACAAATCAGTCCGTTAAAGATAAAGAGCGACGAGTGGCTGCGCATAATGGAAGAAGCGCACAACGTCGGGCTAAAGTCGGTCGCCACCATGATGTACGGCACGGTCGAGACGGAAGAGGACCGCGCAAGGCACATACTAAGGATAATGAAGCTTCAGGAAAAGACTGGAGGCTTTGTCTGCTTTATCCCGTGGAGCTTTGAGCCCAACAATACCGAGATGCAGGCGGAAGGGCTGATAAAGTACCCATCCGGCGGCCTGCAGCTGCTAAAGATGATAGCGATTTCAAGGATAATGTTCTACGGCCTCATAGACCATTTGCAGTCGTCGTGGCTGACAAACGGAATCGGCATGGCGCAGCTGGCGCTGAACCACGGCGCAGACGACTTTGGAGGCACGCTGATAGGAGAAGAGGTGGTGAGCGCAACGGGGGCTCGCTCTACCGAACTGACGTCTGACAGGATAATAGCTGCCATAAAGCAGGCCGGCTACAAGCCGGCCGAGCGGGACAACCTGTACAGGACGGTCAGGGAATTCTAGTTACCGCCAGTCGTCCATCAGGTAGACGTCTTTTCTGTTGTAGCCCGGCTCATCAGGCTTTTCCATGGCGACTCCCTGGATGTCGGTACGAAACTTGTGCGCAATCATCCTTCTGTATGCGTCGTGGCGGCCCGTATTGACGCCTGCAACTATGCGCGACAAACCTTGTGAGCCTGCAAACGACTCGCAGGCATCCAGAAGGCGCTCAAAGCGTTCACCAGCAGAGCCTTGGCCGGCCGCTGCGGCGCCAAACTTGACGTAGCAGTTTCCGCTGCCAGCCTCCGTTCCGGGCCCGCAGTGGCAGACTGCAAAGCCGGCTAGAGAGTTGCTGCCGCCATCATCATAGGTAAGTATGGTGTCTCCAAGTTTCTGCCTGTCGACGGAGTAGATTTCCTCGCTCAGGTCCAGCCCGTCGTAGATCTTGCCTGTTAGGGTTTTGCACGCCTCGACGGCCTGTTCCTTGTCAGCCGCGGTTAATTGCGAATAGCGGACCGGTTTGGCTGCGCTTGCCTTGTCGTCCACCGGCTTTGACATTATCGCAGTCAGGAACCGGGGCCAAAAGCCAAACTTTTGGTACAGGTGGACGTGCTTGCTGCTCTGGGCAAACGTAAAGAGGCCGGCGTGGCGCACCTGCCACTTTGCAAAAATTCCCATCGTCTCTTCAAGCAAGAGCCTTGCCACGCCCTTGTCCCAAAAGTCGGGATGTATGGTCAGAGGGCCGAAAACTCCGACGCTTCCCCAGTGCAGAGCAAAGTTCGAGCCTGCGATTTTGCCGTCGACTTGTGCCACCAGCGCGGCAGACGGGTCGGCGCGGTAGCGGGTGTAGACATAATCGGCGTCGCCGGCAAAAGACGTCGGGTCGGGCAGGCCAAGAAACGTGCCAAAGGCAAGCCTCATTATCCTGTCCGCCTCCTGCAGGTCGCTTTCCTGCATGCGCCGGACTATTATGTCAAGAGCCAATGCATATCCTCTTCCCTATGAGCGAAAGTACTCCTGCCATCGCCTGTCGACAAGCGCCTTTGTCTCATCGTCAACTACTGCTAGCTGCTGTATCTCGCGCATATAGCCTTCCTCTCTCGTTTTTTGCGTGGCGTCTATTCCCATCTTTGAGCCAAGGTTGACAAATGGCGACGCGGGGTCAAGCGTGTCTGTAGGCATGTTGTTGATGATGAGTGTGTCGCGCGCGGCGTCTGCGCGTGTGGTCACCGCCCATATCACGTCTTTTGCGTCGTGCACGTCCACATCGCTGTCGACCACCACGAACATCTTTGTCAGCGACAGCTGGCCCATCCCCCAAAGACCCATCATCACCTTCTTGGCCTGACCGGGGTATGTCTTTTTTATCGATATTACTGCAAGGCCCTGGAACCAGCCGGCGCCCGGCATGGAAAAGTCGACTACCTCCGGGTGGAACATCTGTATCAGCGGCAGAAACGAGCGCTCTATCACCTTGCCGATGTAGGCATCCTCAAGCACCGGCTTGCCCACAACGGTTGTCAGGTATATCGGGCTCCTGCGCCTCATGATGCCAGTCAGCGTAAAAGTGGGAAAGGGCTCTGCCGGCGTGTAATAGCCAGTGTGGTCGCCGAACGGTCCTTCCATGCGCATGTCGTTTGGGTCCACGTACCCTTCGAGTACTATCTCGGCGTTTGCAGGCACTTCAAGGTCGATGGTCCTGCATTTTACGAGTTTTACCCCTTTCTTTCTCGTGATGCCGGAAAACAGGTACTTGTCCATTCCTTCGGGCACAGGCGCGACTGCTGAAAACACGGTAGCAGGGTCTGCGCCGATGACGATTGCGGCTTCAATCTTTTTGTTCTGCTCTTTGAGCATCTTGTAGTGCTGCGCGCCCCGCTTGTGGGTCTGCCAGTGCATTGTTGCGTGCTTGTCATCGATTATCTGTACGCGGTAGACACCCAGGTTGCGGATCTCCGTCTCAGGGTGTTTCGTTACCGTCATGCCAAAAGTGATGAACCTGCCTGCGTCGCCGGCAAACGATTTTAGTATCGGAAGCGAGTTGAAGGACGCTTTATCATTTTCTACCACTTCGGTAACGGATCCCTTGTCCTCGTATTTCGGGCCATACTCGCCAATCTCTGACAGCTTGGGCAGCATTTTCAGCTTGTTGAGCATACCGGACGGCATCTTCATCCTCGTGAGGTCGACGATGCGCTGGCCAATGTCCACGAAATCCTCCGATTCCAGCGCCAGCTGCAGGCGCTTCATTGTGCCAAAGGCGTTTCCAAGGACCTGCATGTCTGACCCTTCCACATTTTCAAAGAGAACGGCCGGCTGGTCGCCCTTGTACATGAGCCGGCGCATTACCTCCGCTATTTCGAGGTCCGCGCTCACCTTTGCCTTTATGCGTTTCAGCTCGCCTGCCCTTTCGAGGGCATCAACGTACTCGCCGAGGCTTTCAAACGGCATGCAAGACTACTACCTTTTTTTATTTCATGAACTTGCCGGTGTTCTTGCGCACAAGCGGGATTATCTTTTTGGTGATGACGCCGTGCACCTTGTCGCCTGACTTGACGTCAAACGAAAGCAGCATGACGTAGTACAGCCGGCTGTTCTCGTCGGCTATAGGTATGGTGGCGCGGATGAGTTTTGCATAGTGCGACGAGGCATAATCTATCTTGCCAAGCAGGTATTCCCACCTAAGGCGCGTGTACTGGCGCGTGGCGGCGGTGATGGCATACTGGGCGCGCTCTTCGGGCGTCAGGAGTGGTTTCAGCCCTTTACGCTCGGCTGTTGCCACCAATTTGCCGTCCTCGTCGGCAATCCCCGCGAATCGTATCGAGGGGTCGAGCGAGACTACCTTGTCGCAGATGTCCTGGAAAAATTGCTTCATTTTCTCACCGTCCCGGGCGACTAGGCGGTATATTTGATTTTCCTGTGTAACAGGCCAAGCAAATACTTAAATGGGTTACACGGAACGGTACCTTTCACTTTGTCGCAGGAAGCAGTAGTGATGATAGAGGACCGCAAGAACTCGCTTTTGAGCAGGCGCGAGGTAAAGGCGCTGTTCAGAGGAGCCGCCGGCAAGCTGAAAAAGACAGAAGCGGCCGAGCAGATAGCGAGCCAGCTTGGGGTCGACAAGAAAATAGTTATCCCGATAAACCTTGTATGCGAGACAGGAATGACAGACGTGCACGCAGTTTTCTACGTCTACGAGAATGAAGAGGCTGCCAAGAAGCAGTTGCCGAGATACCGGATGCTGCGCACCATGCCAAAAGCCGACAGGAAAAAGCTGCTCGACGAGGAAAAAGCAGAGAGGCTGAAGGCCAAGCAGGCAGCGGCCGCTGACGCCAAGGGAGGCGCCAAGAAGTAACATGGCAGACAAGAAAGCCCCGGCAAAAGGCGAGGTTGCAGTCTACAAGTTCTACAAGGTAGAGGGCAACAAGGTCACGAGGAACAAGCGCGAATGCCTGAAATGCGGCAAGGGCGTGTTCATGGCCGAGCACAAGGACCGCTTTACGTGTGGCAAGTGCGGCTACACGGAATTCGCTCGCAAGGAAGCGCCCAAGAATAAGGCCAAGAAATAACCTACAAGCTGCGGGCCACGTTCTTTATCGCCCTTGCGACCTGAGGCGACAGGACAGGTATGAAATTCTCGATGTAGCGCTTGCTCTGTACGAGCCGGCCTGCCACTTTTTCGTTTCCGTATCCTTGCAGAAACTCGGCCGCCACTTTTGCTGCCGCTGGCGCGTTTGCGCTTCCCTTCAGGCCCCAGCATACAAACTGCGCAAGGTCCCAGACTGGGTCCCCTCCCTCAAAGACAAACTGTTCAAGGTCTGTGAACCACAAAAGCCCATCCTTTGCAATCACGTTCTTGGGCTTGATGTTGCCAAAGCACGCGCCTGCCGCATGGACGGCCGCAACCTGCCTCCCGGCTTCTCTGACAAGCGCAAGGTCGTCATTGTTGTTGTTGTTGCCGGCAAGCGCGCCCCGGATGATGTCGGCAAGACTTGGGCCTTCCATGAACCGGGTCGCAATCATCCGCCCGTCAAGCACCACCGCCTCTATCTCCGGCGTCTTGAGCCCCAGCGTGCGCAGGTATCGCAGGGCGCGGTATTCTGTGCCGAGCCGGAACACCGGGTCGACCTTGAATTTTTTCACCTGCGCGGTCCACATGCTGAGCGCCGCCCACTTTACCGACTTGGTTCGTGCAAGCTCTTTTGCGGCTATTTTCATTTCTCCGCCCCCATGCTTTAGCGTATAAAGCATCGTTCTGCTATTTGGGTTGCCGAGCCGACGCTTTTTCGCAGTGTATCCAGAAGATATGCCATGCGCCTCTGCGACAGCGTCGAGCCAGTCTTTATGCCGGTCCGCTACTACAAGCACGCCCTCTGGTATCTTCCAGTAGGCGCACGCAGGACATGCAAGAAACGACGGGAACTTGACCTTCTGGCCGACGTGACGACGGATCTTTGACTCGGCCTCCCTGACCGCGAGATGGAACATGTGCCTGCCTGCGTACGAGTGAATAAAATAAGAGCTAAAGTGCTGGAGCTTTTTTGCCAGCCTGAGAGCCGGCTCGCCCCGCGCAAATCTGACGCGATCTTTGGACAGCCGGAGCGTCTGGCCGTCGATTACAAACAGCCCCGGGTCTTCGATGACAATGTCTGCAAGGGCGCGCCGGTATCCCTGCATTGCAAAGTCCAAGTTGCGCGGGCTTGACGTGTATGTCTTGGCGTAGCTGTACGCGGCGTTTGGATACATTGCCGCGCGGCGCTTTATCTTTGAGAATGCAATGAATTCCAGCGGGAACGATATTTCCGGAGCAAGGGCGCTTGACGATTTCACGAGCTCTTGCAGCTCTTCAAGTATCACACGGCGCTTGTAAGTCCGTTCGATTTCCGCGAAAAATTCCGGGTTTATCACTGGCTCGTAGACATGCAAAAGCCGGCCAACCACGAACTCGCCCATGCGCGCGCTCTTGGCGTCTCTTTCAAGCGACTTTTTGTTCACGACGAGGGCAGAGATGTCGACTCCAGACTCTTTCATGTAGGCGTACTTTACCCGGTAGGGATAGTTTTCAAGCACGACAAGGATGTCGATGTCGCTGTCCGGCCTTGCATAGCCAGCCACCTTTGATCCATAGATGCATGCCGCGGCGACCTTGCGGCCTCTGGCGACTTTGTCGATGCACTTTTGCAACGCTTGCAGTTCTGCCGGCGATACGCTGCTGCTACTACTAGACATAGCCGGTCTGGCTTTTGCGCTTGCGCAGTTTCACGCTTTCAAACTCGGCAATCTTGTCCCGTATTGCCTGCTCGACCTGCAGACGCGCCATGGCCTCCACCGGTATCTTTATCACGTTTGCGTCAATGGGGACTTTGATCATGGGCAGGCCCTTGTCCATCCACAACTTTATCGCCTTGTCCTCCAATTTGTAGTCCCGAAAGCCTTCCGGAAAGCGGGTCGTTATGTGTTTCAGGAGCGTCGGGTCGGACTTGAATACCGCTCGCTCTTCAAGCAGCTTGCCCGAGTCGGCGTACCTGCCCTCAAATAGCGTGCCGGAAATCTCGTCAGAGACGATGTTCATCTTTACAATCCTGCTTACAAGCTCCAGGTAGTGCAGAAACTCGTGCGCCAGAATCGCGTGTATTGTGCCCTTTAGCCCAAACGCCACCAGCGGCGCAGTTATCTGCACGACTACGCGCAGGAGGTTGTCGTCGCCTATCACCGGTATCGTGCGGGCGAAAAAGACTCCAAACTGCGCAAACTCGGCCGCGGACGTGGAAACCACCATCGACGGCTCGACGTAAAAGTATGGGTATTTCAGCCCAGACGCTTTCTCGACCCGCTTTATCCCCTCCCTGACTAGCGGAAGGCGCTTGACTATCAGCTTGTAGGTTTTTTCGGGAATATGGCCCGCGCGAGCGGCGTCATGTACCTTGTAAAGCGGGTCAAAGCTCATCCTTGCATTTCCAGAGCAAGCGTCAGACAAAAACGTTACTGAAAATAGATGTTTTTGCAGTGATCGGTCATCTAGCGCGTGCGTGTTTCCAGTGGACTACAAATACAAGCGTAGTAGTTTCGCTAAATCTATCGTGTTGGAATGTAGATTTTTGCCGGCAAATGTCATGTTGAACTATATGCATCATCGCCGATAACAAAATCAAGAGAACGGCATATATGGCGATGCTGGACTTGCCGATGAAGAAATTTAGGGCGGATGGAACGGACTTGCGGAAACCAGCAAGCCAGCATAACTACCTACTTTCTAGATGTCTTTTGTAAAATCCTTAACAGAGATTACTTAGAAACAGGCGGCGTACAAATTCCAGTTCTTTATAATAGAATGTTTGTGAATTATAGATTAATTGATCTTGTATTTTCTAAAATAATTATATTCCAGAGCCACTTTGCTCAAGGTTTTATAATCACTTCCGAGGGAGATGTACATGTCAAGTCTGACTGCAAAAAGGGCGACAATCGCCCTCTTGACACTGGGTTTCGCAATTGCTTCATTGGCAATGGCGATGCCGAACGCCGCGCTTGCGAGCTCGAGTTACAACAATGGCAATGACGACAACAAGGACTTTGTTGTTTGCTCCCTTGAAAACAACAATAACGATGATAGCAACAACAATGATCACAAGGACCACTATTACTCGTCAAGCTACAGCATGGACGACAACAACAGCAATAACGATGACAACGGCTGCACTTGCTTCTCCAAAGACAACAATAACAATGGTAACGACTACTACTCTTCAAGCTATAGCAAGGACGATAACGACAATGGTAACGAAGTCATCATATGCATACTGCCCAACAACAATGACGACAACAATGGTAACAACGGCGGCTACTAAGAAGGGACTAGTCCTGTGGGAAACTCGCAACACCGTGGCGTAAAAGCAGAGGCGCGTGATAATAGTCACACGCCCTTCCTCTCTTTTTGACAATCCTCTCACCGGCTGCAGGCAGGCATTACGGGCCCCGCCCCGTGCAGGCGGCAAACCTGTCACTGTACTCTTTTAGCACTGACTCGCCAGTTATCTCGTACAGTCTGCCGAGCTGGGCGATGTGTCCCTTGTGGTAGTTGTCCTTTGCCCTGTTGCCCATCTGGTCATAGTAGGACCAGTCGCCGGCGTAGTATTTTTTCAGGTTGCCGTCAGCAGCAAGCCAGTTCACCCCCTTGCCAAACACAATGAGCGCCCGATAGTCGCGCGTGTATTGGTAGTATTTCCACACGTGTATCAGCGAGTTTGTGTGGCCGTTTAAAACGTAGGTCTTTTGAAAGCCCGGCTTGGCTAGAAGCTGCAGAAATATCGAGTCCTTGCCCTCATCGCTTGCGACCCCGTCGACGTCGTAATCGACCAGAAACGCGCCAAAGGCTCTTCTTGCCCCTGCAAGGTAGCTGTCTTTTCCCGTCATTTCGTGCGCAAGCAGAAGGACGTTGGTCCCCTCGGCCTGCGCAAGCGCTGAGGTGTACGGGGGCTCGACTCCCCCGTACCAGCCCCACCGAAAACCGTATTCCCACAGCGAATATCCGGATTTTTCTTTTGCGTGCCCAAGCAGCCAGTCGGCGGTGTTTATCAGGTTCTGCCTTGCCTGCGGGTCGCCTGTCCGCCGGTAGCTATCATGATACTGCAGCCCGTATGTGGCGACCACGGTCGGGTTGTAGACGATGCCTGTTGATCCGCCATAGTTGTACATCATGACCCCGTTTTTGTCGGGGACCGGCCCGCTGCCAGAAGCTGCCATGGCAGCAGATCTCTGCGCAAACAAGCTGATAATCATGCTGTTCAAGAATTAGGCTGTTGCTAGCGATATTGAGCGCACACGATGTTTTGTCAAATGTCAAGATTAGACGGTGTTGAAGAAATCCACTTTTAGGATGTCAAACGCGGTGCACTCGCACTTGGCGCCTAGAAGGCTCGAAACGTTCGGCTCGATGTACTGCTCGCCTCCTACGAACTGCTTGATGGGAAGGCCGCCATCAGCCACGATTGTGAGCACAAGCTCGTTTTCAGCGGTTTTTTTCACTTGCGCGGAATGGATTTTTTTAACCGCTATTTTTGAGCGGTTTTCGAATTTAGCCTGCGCGCCTGCAAGCGACTTTTTCAGCTTTATGATGTCGTCCGGCAAAATTGCGCGTTCACACTTGCATACGATCCTAGTCTTTGTCACAAAGCGCGCCTGCGTATCTGGCACGTCGTCAAGCACCTTTACCACTTTTCCTTCAATGCCTGCCTCTGCAAACCTTGTTTTCTTTGGCTTGCGCATCTTTGGGTCCGACGCCTTTACGTAAAACGGCCTTCCCTGCCCAAGGACGAGGCTCGACTGGTCCTCGCTTCCAATCCACGAGAATTTTGGCGCCTGACCTCCCGTCATCTTCATGAGGTGCTTGGTCGCTATTCCTTCGACGCTTTCAAGGCCATTGAGGCCGGTGCCGTCGCAGAGGTTGCAACCCTTGCCGAGGCACAGCGGGCATTTCTCGGCCTTTTGTGGCAGGCCCCGCTTCCTCTTGACATACCTGCACAGAAGCGCAAGTGGTCTTGCCCTTGCCGATGCCTCGATTCCGCCATCCTTTGTTATCACGACGTTGATTGCCAGGTCCGGCCGCATATAGTCGGCTTTTTTGCGCGTCATCTTGGCAAGGCGCGTCCCAAGCTCCCTTGTCAGCTGGTTCTTGACGCTTTCTCTGCCCCGGATCTTGAGCCGGGCGCGCAGTGCGTCCTCCCGCTCGTACAGCTGCGTCGGCAACGTTGCTCCTACAAGAAAAGTGTCAAACTGGTACTGCTTTGCAGCAAGGAGTGCCTTTTCTGCAATCTCGTCAAGCCTTCCAAAGAGCCCCTTGCAGATGTAGCATTTTTTTTCTTCAAGCGCCTTTTTTCTGCCCTGCGCGCCGTCAGCCTGCCTCAGCAGGCAGTGCCTGCACAGCTGGTACTCTTTTAACAGCAAGAGGGCGTTTTGCGCGGCAGCATCAACCAAGCCCAAACTTCCTCATGAGGCCCTGCATCTGCCGGCCCTTGGACTGCTTCATCATGGCCTTGGAGTTGTTGTACTGCGTTATCATGTGCTTGACCTCGCTTTCCGGCATACCAGAGCCTCTGGCTATGCGCTTGCGCCGCGCCTCGTTTATGAGGTCGGGGTCCTTCTTTTCGTCACCTGTCATAGACTGGATGATAAAGCGCCACTTTTCCATGCGTGCCTGCATCGCGTCCAGCTGGTCCTCCTTTACCATGCCGGAAAGCCCCGGCATGTTCTCGATAACGTTTCGGAAGCCTATCTTGCTCACCTG